>JAGNMU010000511.1 GCA_017991005.1 Gemmatimonadaceae bacterium
TTCCGGGTTCCCCAGTCGAAACCATCGGCGCAAACTGCACCGTATACATTTCAGACGCCACCAGTGTCGTACCTGGTATCCGCAGGCATTTCCGTCCCCTCGCCGCCCTTCCCCATGTCCCTTCGGCACCGCGTCGGTCGTCTGACGACCGCCTTGCTGCTCGCGTCGTTTGCGTCCCCGCTCGCCGCGCAAGCCGGGAAAGCCACGCGCATCCCGTTCGAAAAGTTCACGTTGCCCAACGGTCTCGAGGTCATCCTGCACGTGGATCGCTCCGTGCCGATCGTGACCGTCAACGGGTGGTACAAAGTCGGTTCGGGAGACGAAAAGCGTGGTCGCACCGGATTCGCGCATCTCTTCGAGCACATCATGTTCATGGGCTCGCAGAACGTGCCCGTCGGCAAGTTCGACGAATGGCTGGAAGCGGCTGGTGCGAACAACAACGGCTCGACCACGGTTGACCGCACCAACTACTACGAAACCGGTCCATCCAATGCCCTGCCGCTGATGCTCTGGCTGGACGCCGATCGCATGGGGTGGCTGCTGCCGGCGATGGACAAACCGAAGATCGATCTGCAGCGCGACGTCGTGCAAAACGAGCGGCGGCAGAGCTATGACAACGCGCCCTATGGCCGCGCGTATGAAACCCTGCTGCCAGTGATGTATCCGGCCGACCATCCGTATTCATGGCCGGTCATCGGCTCACTCGCCGATCTCAGCGCGGCATCGCTCGAGGATGTGAAGGAATTCTTCCGCAAGTACTACGCGCCCAACAATGCCAGCATCGCGATCGCGGGTGACTTCAATCCCGATTCGGCGAAGGTGTGGGTGAAGAAGTACTTTGGCAGCATTCCCCGAAACGCCGATGCACCGGTGCGTCCCACCGTTCCCGCTCCGCGGCTCACGCGTGACACCACGCTGGTGCTGGAGGATCGCGTGCAGCTGCCGCGCCTCTACTTCGCGTGGCACGGCACCAAGGCGTTCAGCGCCGACGAGCCGGCGCTCGACGCGCTCGCGCAGATTCTCGCGGGCGGCAAGAGCTCGCGGCTCTACCGGACGATGGTCTACGAAAAGCAGATCGCGCAGGATGTGGGGATGAGCAACGGGTCGGAAAAACTCGACGGCATGATCCTCATGTCGAGCACGGCCAAACCCGGTGTGCATCCGCGCCAGTTGGCGGCGGAGATGGATGCGGCAATCCGCGACGTGGCCGACAAGGGTATCACCGACCGCGAGTTGACGCGCGTGAAGAACGGCGTGCGCGCCGCACTGCTGGACGAACTCTCGAGTGTGCTCGGCAAGGCCGATCGCCTCAACTTCTACAACTACTTCGTGGGCACGCCGGAGTACATCGAGCAGGATCTGGCGCGGTACGATGCGTTGACCACTGCCGATGTGCAGCGCGTGGCGAAACAATACGTGGCCGGACGCCCCCGCATCACGATGACCGTGGTTCCCGAAGGCAAGAAGGAACTCGCCCACACTGCCGGAGGAACCAAGTGATGCCAGCATTCATCTCACGTCGTGGCGCCGTCATCGCCTCTCTGCTGACGGCGGCCTGCGCCTCTGCGAGCGGCGCCGAGGCGCAGGCGCCCTCGCTCAACACGGCACCTCCCACGCTGGGCGCGCCCAAGCCGCTTACGCTGCCTACGATCACGGAACGCACGTTGCCCAACGGGCTGCGCGTCGTGGTGGTGGAGCAACACGAATTGCCGCTGGTGGACGTCTCACTGGTGGTGCGCACAGGCGCCGAAGCGGATCCCAAGGGCAAGGCCGGCCTGGCCACGCTGACAGCGAATATGCTCGACGAAGGCGCCGGCACCCGCGACGCACTCGGCATTGCCGAGCAGATCGGATTTCTGGCCGTGCGCCTCGGCACCGGCGCGGCCTTCGAGCAGAGTTCCATCAGTCTGCATTCGACCCGCGCCACACTCGACAGCGCACTGGCTCTGATGGCTGACGTCGCGCTGCGCCCCACCTTCGCCGCCAAAGAATTCGAGCGACTCAAGAACGATCGCAAAACATCGCTGTTGCAGGAAAGCGATCGGGGGCCTGCGATGGCCGACCGCGCGTACAACGCCATCGTGTTTGGCGAAGATCATCCGTACGGGCGTTCGACCAGCGGCACCAGCGAAGAGGTCGAGACGCTGACGCGCGACGACGTCATCACCTTCTGGAAGACGTGGTATCGCCCCAACAACGCGACGCTGGTGATCGTGGGCGATCTGAGCGTTGCGGATGCTGTTGCGCGCGCGACGCGGGTGTTTGGCGGATGGGCGCGCGCGAGCGTTCCCGTGTTGGCCAAGAGCACGCCGGCGCCGGCGCGTGCCACGACGATTTACATCATCGACAAACCGAAGGCCCCACAGACGTCGTTCCGTCTTGGCGGCATCGGCGTCGCACGCAACACCAAGGACTATTACCCGCTAATGGTGATGAACACCGCACTCGGTGGCTCCTTCACCAGCCGGCTCAATCAAAATCTCCGGGAAACGAAGGGTTACACGTACGGTGCCAGTTCAGGGTTTGCGATGCGCCGCGAGCCCGGATCGTTCACCGCACGCGCCGAGGTCGTCGCGGCCAAGACCGACTCGGCGCTCCTCGAGTTCATGAAAGAACTCAACGGCATCCGCAACACCATGACTCCGGCCGATCTGGACAAGACCAAACGATATCTGCAACTCGGCTACGCCGAACGATTCGAGTCGACCGGTGATATCGCGGGCGCGATCGCTGGACTGGTGCCGTACGGCGTACCGCTCTCGACGCTCAGCACGTTCAACGCCGGAATCGGGACCGTGACGGGAGCCGATGTGCAGCGCGTGGCCAAGCAGTATCTCGATCCCTCGAAGCTGGCGATTGTCGTGGCTGGAGATCGCGCAAGCATCGAACCTGCGCTCAAAGCGCTCAAGATCGCGCCAGTCGAAATCCGCGACGCGAAAGGCCGACTGGGGATCACGCCGTGACCCCCGCACATCGTCTGCGGCGCGTCGTCACGGCGGTGGGGCTGCTCGCCTTCGCCGGCGCCTGTCATCGGGGCTCAGGCGCGGTGGCCGCCAAGCCGACACCATCCAACATGCTGGTCAACACGGCATGGCTCGCGGCGCACGCGTCCGATCCTGACCTGGTGATTCTGCACGTGGGCAATCGTGCGCAGTACGACAGCGGGCATGTGGCTGGTGCCCGCCTGGTGACACTCAACGAGCTGTCACTCCCGCAAGTCGAGGGCGGCCTGACGCTGCAGATGGGGACGGTCGATCAGCTCACCACATGGGCCAGATCCAACGGCATTAGCGACAAGTCGCGCGTCGTCATTGTGCCCCACGACGAGAACCGCCAGTCGGCGACTCGCGTGTTCATCACGATGGCGTACCTCGGCGCATTTGATCGGACCTCGGTTCTTGACGGCAGCTTCAAGG
>JAGNMU010000512.1 GCA_017991005.1 Gemmatimonadaceae bacterium
GCTTTGGCGTGCGTGGCGCGTGTGTCCCGCATTCGGTGTGGACATTCGCGCCGGAAACCCCAAACATGCCCGGGTCGTTTCGCGCGGCGGGGCGCATCGTGACGACGCTCGCCGGCATGGTGGGGCCGTTCGCATACGACCGTCTTTCGCATGTGCAGTCCGCCACGCGGTTTGGCGGCATGGAGAACGCCTCGGCGATTTTCTATTCGGATCAAGCGTTCCGTCGCAATGCGGTCGAGGAGTCGTTGATCGCACACGAAACGGCGCATCAGTGGTTCGGCGATGCCGTGACGCCGCGTCGATGGGCGGATGTGTGGCTGTCCGAAGGATTCGCGACGTATTTCGCGGCGCTCTATCAGCAGCGGGCGCACGGGGATTCAGCATTCCTCGCGACGATGCGCCGGATGCGCGACGATGTGCTCGCCGCCAAAGTGGTTGGTGAACGACCGATTGTAGACTCCATTGGCGCAGAGACACCACTGAGTTTGTTGAACGCGAACAGCTATCAAAAGGGTGGCTTCGTCTTGCACATGTTGCGCGCCGAGATTGGCGATACGGCGTTCTTTCGAGCACTTCGGGACTACCAGTCGCGCTTTCGGCATGCGACCGCGACCACGGACGATCTCCGTGTACTCGTCGAGCGTCGCGCGGGTCGCACGCTGCGCCCCTTTTTCGATCAATGGCTGCACCGGCCCGGATTTGCCGATCTCGCGGTCACCTGGACGTGGCGCGCGGAAACGTCGTCACTGGTGATGGCGGTGACGCAGCACCCTCGTTCGATACCCTTTGACCTGCCACTCACGCTGGAGGTGCAGGGCAGCAATGGACAGCGACGTCGGGTCACGGTGCGACTGGTGGCGAAAGCCTCACAGTCGGTGGAGGTCGCGGTTCGCGGGTTTGTCGGCGAGCCTGTAACTGTCGTCGCCGATCCCGGTGTGGTTCTGCTGGGACGAGTGGAGATGCTGCACGCGATGCCCTAGGCGCGCGAGACGCGCCGGGCGTTACGGGATCGTTGCGCGGCGTTTGTCATGCGGAGACGCGCCGTCAGCACACTTCCTCGTCATGAACCCTTCGATTCTGACGCGCATCGACGCGAGAGACAGGGCATTGTTCATGCGCGTCGCCGGGCCGGCGATGCGAACGCGAGGGACGGTCAGCGGCTGGCGAGCGCTCACCCATGTTGGAGGTGCGCGAGGGTCGATCAGTCTGTGCCTGCTGACCCTCCTGGCCTCCCCGGTCACGATCGCCATCGTCTGGCGTGCACTTCTCGTGCTCGGCATCTCGCACGTGGTGGTACAGCTCGTCAAACGCACCGTCGGGCGGCCACGACCCTCCATTGGTCTGTCCGTGGAGACACTGATCGGCGTTCCCGACATGTTCTCTTTTCCCAGTGGACATTCTTGTGCCGCCATGTCGGTGGCCGCCGTGTATGCGTGGACGTTCCCGGCGACGGCGGTGCCCCTGCTGACGCTCGCGTTGGCGGTTGGATTCTCCCGCGTGCGGCTAGGCGTGCACTATCCCGGCGATGTGCTTGCAGGGCAAGCGATTGCGCTTGTTACGGCATTTGTGATGTGCCGGAGCTGGTGACAAGGGTTACGAGCGATCGTGACGTGGTTTGCTGACGGTCGTCAGCCGGGTAGGTGCACTCCGTTGTCCGAAAACTCTTTCCGAAAACCCCGACCGTCCGATGGGTCTTCCGGCCATCTTCTCCTTGCCGCTGCGCAACGCTGGGATTGATCCCAGCGAGCCGACCACACGTTTGTGTCTGGTCGGCTGCCGTGTTGAGCACAGTCGGGGAGCGATGACGCACGCGCAGGTCGAGTGCGACGGACCGGCCGAAGGGCAGCGCACGATCGGTCGTCAGGCTGGCTCGACCTGTCCGGGTGGCGATCTGCGGTTGATTGCGCTGGCGACCCTGGACGCGGTCATGCAGGCCACCTGTGGGGCACTCCGCCTCGAGTTGATCGGCGTCAAGCCTGTTCGAGCCTTCGATACCAACTTGATCGTCGTCGCGGTGCTGGCCCATCACGAGGGACGAGTCTCCCGAGTCGTCGGCTCGGCGATCGCCGATGAGAATCTGGAGATCGGTACGGCGCGCGCTACGTTGCACGCGCTCAATCGCCTGGCCTCACCACTGCTGTCTCGACTCGTGGCGTGAAGGGGTTTCGCACCTGCTGGCGGCGATACCCGCAGAGTGCAGCAGGTTGGTGGTGCCGCTCGTGTCGTCGGCGCGCGGTCTCAGGTCTTGGTTGGTGATCGAGGTCCGCTCGACCGGTGTCGGGAGCGCACATATTCCCGTAGGTTGAAGGCGTGACTCTCCCGCCTGGAATACTTCGGATCGCCACGGTGTGCCTGCTGCTGCTGTCGGCGTGCAGCCGAGCAGCGCGCAGCGGTCCCGCCGCTCCCGAGCCAGTCCCGGTCGCCGCACTGCCGGTATCCACCGCGCAGGCGGCGGTGACAGTGACCGAGGTTCCCACGCGTCCGAAACCATCTGACGATGATCTCGCGCGCACCGTCGTCTCGGTGTTCGGAGATTCGGCTGCGCTGCACGCGGACTCGACCACGCTCGTCGATGATGAGCCGGTCTGGGATCTCGATGTGCGATCGTACGAAACGCATGAACGTGTGGCGCACTACGTTCGGCTGTTTTCGACGACAGCAAAAGATCGGTTCGTTTCGCGGCTCTCTCGGGGAACACGCTACGAACCCATGATTCGTTCAAGACTCCGGGCGAGTGGAATGCCGGAGGATTTGACGTTCCTCGCATTGATCGAAAGCGGCTACGATCCGCATGCGTACTCGAAAGCGGCTGCTGTTGGCATGTGGCAGTTCATGAGCAGCACGGCGCGCGATGTCGGGTTGCGCGTGGACTGGTGGATGGACGAGCGTCGGGATCCGGTGCGCTCGACCGAAGGTGCCATTCGTTTTCTCGGCTTCCTGCAGCGGCAGTTCGGCTCATTGTACCTCGCCGCCGCGGCATACAACGGTGGCCCGGGCCGCGTGGCGCGTGGGCTCACGCGATTCGCTGGCGAAATGGAAGGTGCCGAGGGAGAGGATCGGTTCTTTGCGCTGGCCGAGCAGGACTACCTCCGCTCAGAGACCAAGAACTACGTCCCGCAGCTGATCGCCGCCGCGCTGATCGCCAAGATGCCGGATCGTTATGGCCTCGTGGTGGACTCGACGGCGCCACTCGCGTACGACTCCGTTCGTGCACTCGCTGGGACGAGTCTGGCCGCGATTGCATCGGCGTCCGGGGCCGATGTGGCGACAATGAAAGATCTCAACCCGGCCATTCTCCGCGGCGTGACGCCGCCCGACTCGGCGATCTGGGTACATGTGCCTTCGGGAAGTGCGACGTCGGCAGCGGCAGCACTGGACGCGATGTCGGCGGACGATCG
>JAGNMU010000513.1 GCA_017991005.1 Gemmatimonadaceae bacterium
GCGGTACGGATTGCGCGCCACCGGCGACGGCATCCGCGGCATGTATGAGGCCACGCGCTCCGCGGGCTTCGGTGCGGAAGTCATTCGACGCATCCTGCTCGGGACGTACGTGCTGAGTGCGGGCTACTACGATGCCTACTATCGGCGGGCGCAAGCGGTGCGAGCGCTGATCGCGGACGACTTCACGCGCGTGTTTGCGTCGGGCGTTCACGTGCTGTTCACGCCGACCACGCCCACGACGGCCTTCGCGCTTGGCGCCGTGTCGGACCCGTACGAGATGTACCTGAGCGACATCTTTACCGTCACGGCGAATCTCGCCGGCGTGCCTGCCATGTCACAACCCATCGGTCGTATCGACGGACTGCCGGTTGGGGGACAGCTCCTCGCGGCGCATTTCGATGAGCCCACGATGTTGCGTGTCGCGACGGTGCTGGAAGACGCCATGGGCGCGGAGGCGCATCGATGAGTACGACTTCGACTACGGCGACGGTCGCCACGGCAGCGCCCACGGACTTCGAACTCGTGGTCGGACTCGAAGTGCACTGTCAGCTCGCGACGGCCACCAAGATCTTCTGCCGCTGCAGCACCTCATTCGGCGACACGCCGAATCGGAATACCTGTCCCGTGTGCCTCGGGCTGCCTGGCGCACTGCCCGTGATGAATGCGCACGCCGTGGAGCTCGCCACGCAGGCCGCGCTCGCGCTCGGGTGCACCGTGCACGGCACGTCGGTGTTTGCACGAAAGAACTACTTCTATCCCGATCTGCCGAAGGGCTATCAGATCTCGCAGTTCGATCAGCCGCTCGCGACCGGAGGCGTGATTGACGTGGGGCCGGATGCCGATGGCATGCCGCGCCCCATTGGTATCACGCGCGTGCACATGGAGGAGGACGCCGGCAAATCGGTGCATGATCGGTTCGAGGGGTGGACCGCCATCGATCTCAACCGGACGGGGACGCCGCTGGTTGAGATCGTGTCCGAGCCGGATCTTCGATCAGCGCAGGATGCCGGATCGTACCTGCGGCAGCTCAAGCAGATTCTCGAGTTCACGGCCGTCTCTGACGCCAACATGGAGGAAGGGTCGCTCCGCGTTGACGTAAACATCTCGGTGCGCCCACGCGGCACGACAGCCCTTGGCACCAAAACCGAAATCAAGAACCTCAACACCTTCTCCGGTGTCGAGCGCTCGATTGAAATCGAGTTTGCGCGACAGTGTGCCGTCCTTGCGAGCGGCGGCGCGATCGTGCAGCAGACGATGCTCTGGGATGGCGCACGAAACGAAATCCGACCCGCCCGCAGCAAGGAAGGCAGCCACGACTACCGCTACTTCCCCGATCCGGATCTGCCGCCACTCGTGCTCGACGACGCGTTCATCGCGGCGCAGCGGCGCGCGCTCCCCGAACTGCCACGAGTGCGGCGCGATCGCTTCCAGGAGCGCTACGCGCTCACTGGGATCGAAGCCGATCAGCTTGTGGCCGAACGTGCACTCGCCGACTATTTCGAAGCGGTGGCCGTCTCGTCGGGCGATCCGAAACGTTCCGCGAACTGGGTGCTTGGCGTCGTCCTTGCGGCCATCAATGCCCGGGGCGCGCACATCACCGCACCGCCCGTCAGCGCGGCGCGCGTGGCCGAGTTGATCCGGCTCGATGCCGACGGCGTGGTCTCAAATACCGCGGCGCGCCAACTGTTTGCCATGTTGCTCGAGACGGATGCCGATCCGCGCGTGTTGGCCGAGCAACACGGGTTGCTCAAGATCAGCGATGACGCGCCACTGCTGGCGTGGATCGACGAAGTCTTCGCGGCTTTTCCGACCGAAGCGCAGCGATTTCTGGCTGGTGAACAGAAGCTGCAGGGCGTTCTGGTCGGGCACGTCATGCGCCAATCCAAAGGCGCCGCCGACCCGAAACGCGTCAATCAGCTGCTTTCGGCGCGCGTCCCGTAAACAGTGGTTCCGGCAGGTCGATGGCGTGACGCAACGGACTCGACGGCATACCGAACATGCGATCGGCTTCGAGGGCGGCGCGGACGTCGCCGCCCTGCCGACGTGCCAGCCGTCGCACCTTTTTCGCCTCACGCAACGGGCTGTCGCCCGATGGGTCATACTCAAACGCTTCACTGCGATCCCAGCGCGACAACACATCCACCACGTAGTCGAACGAGCGCGACAGGTATCGGCCCACATCGGCGTCTGAGAGATCCCAACGACTCTTCTCGGCGACGAGCTGGAAAATGCGTTGCCACGAGTCGGAGTCCGTGACGTAGACCATGCCGCGGAAGATGCGCCGGTTGGTGGCCGTGCCGAAGAGCGTGGGACTCAGGATGCGATCCAGATGCTGGTCAGCGAGACCGTGATCCAGCAGCAAGAGCTCGCGTGCACGCCGAGGCCAGGGATCGCCGATGTGCGTGTCGATGCGCGATTCCCAGTAGCTGTGTCCGACGGCTGTGGTACTCGACGTGACGGCCAACTGACGCGGCACGAAAAAGTTGTGGGCCACCACGTCCGCTGCGAGATGCGCGAGATACCCGAGCGCAAAGGCGCGCAGCTGCGGGGTGCGCGCGTCATCGTGGATTTCCATCCCGATGTGCCACGAATGACAGTGGCGCCCGACCTCCGCGTACTTCTTGGCGATACTGGTGTCGGCGGCGATGGAGCCGTACAGAAAGTCGGCGGGGTAGGCGGAGAGCAGCTCGGCGATATGCAGTGGAATCAGTCCGATGTTCCGCAACAACGCCTCACCCAGAAAGACGTGGGTGCCGGGCGTCCACGCGTACAGCGGCGAAGGAACCAGCAAGACCGCCAGCGCGACGATGACCAGCGCCGCCGCGCGACGGCTAACGATCGGGAGATCCGGCATCGCGACGATGGCGAACCCGTTCGCTGAAGGCACGGGCGCCGCCACGAACACCACGCACCGCCGCCACCGCAGAAAGCGCCGTGTCCTCCAGCTCGTCTTGCAGCACGTCGAGAACGGCGTTGACGTCATCGACACGACGTGTGGTGATCTCCGCCGCGTCGAGCAATGATTCACTGATCGCGCCCGCGGCATCGGTCACGCGTTCCACGTCGGTGCGCAGCATGGCGACCACCTCGCGCGCATCGGCGACGACTTCTGTCGCCTTCGCGATGAGCGGACGCGTCTCCTTGGAGAAGTCGTCGATGAGTTGGTTGGTGCGCTCGACCCCGCGACGCACCGTGATCAGGAGCGCCACCAGTGTGATCAGCGACACCACGCCGAGAATGAGCACCACCAGCTGCAGGATCCCGTTGGTCCAATCCAGGACGCCACGTTCGGGGATCATCCGCGCGATCAGCGTGTCCTGACGGACGGCGGCCTGCAGCAGCGAATGCGGTACCATCGACACGAATCCCATATGACAAGTGATCTAAGCGT
>JAGNMU010000514.1 GCA_017991005.1 Gemmatimonadaceae bacterium
CGCGTGAAGAGCCGAGCGAGCAGCAAGCGATTGACCTCGCCGCCGGAGAGTGCCCGCACCGGCGTCCGCGCGCGGTCTGGTCCAAACAGGAAGTCCTGCAGGTAGCCGTTCACGTGGTGCGGCTGTCCGCCGATGGTCACTGTCTGCGCACCGCCGGCGATGCTGTCGAAGATGCTGACATCGGGATCGAGCTGTTCACGCAGTTGATCGAAGTAGGCGATGTCGAGGTTCGTGCCCAGGCGCAGTGTGCCGCTGTCTGGTGCGAGGGTGCCCAACAGCAGTTGCAGCAGTGTGGTTTTACCCGTGCCATTGGCACCGATCACCCCCACGCGATCGCCGCGCATGATGGTGACATCGGCATCACGGATGATCGTCCGATCGCCACGCGCGAAACTGAGACCACGGGCTTCGACCACCAGTCGACCGGATCGCTCGGCCTCTTGCTGCGGCATGCGGACCGCGCCCACGCGCTCGCGCCGAGCGGCGCGCTCGACCCGCAGCGATTCGAGTGCACGCACTCGCCCTTCGTTGCGCGTCCGACGTGCCTGAATGCCGGTGCGAATCCAGACTTCTTCTTTGGCCAGTTTCTTGTCGAATTCCGCGTGTTCGGTGGCTTCCACGGCGAGCGCCGCATCCTTGCGCTCGAGATACGTGTCGTAGTCGGTGCCCCAGTCCACCAGCTTGCCGCGATCGAGTTCGATGATGCGCGTCGCCACCGTGCGCAGAAAGGCGCGATCGTGGGTGACGAAGATCAACGTGATGCCGCGCGCGATGAGAAACTTCTCCATCCACTCGACGGCGTCGATATCGAGATGGTTGGTGGGTTCGTCGAGGAGCAGCACATCGGGCTGCCGCACCAGCGCGCGGGCGAGGAGCGTCTGCCGTTTCCGACCACCGGATGCCGACGCGAACGGCAGGTCCGGTTCGAGCGCGAGGTGCTCCAGCACCGTCTCAACGCGCGTGTGAATCTGCCAGGCGTCGGCCGCATCCAACTGCTGGTGTAGACGGTCGAGGGTGCGCATCGCGGCGGCATCGTGCGTCTGCGCCACGCGGAGCGAGGCCTGATGGTATTGCGCCAGCAGCGCGCCGGCGGGGCCCACACCGGCGGCGACCACGTCAAAGATCGTCCCGGCCAGGTCGTCCGGGATGTCCTGCGACAGCCGCGTGACGGATACCCCCGTTTGCCGCACCACTTCACCGCTATCAGGCAGCAAGCTGCCGTCGAGCATCTTGAGCAGCGTGCTCTTTCCGGCCCCGTTGCGACCAAGCAGGCAGACGCGCTCTCCGCGCTCAATGGCGAACTGCGCATCGTCCAACAACAACGGTCCGCCGAACGCCACGCGAACGTCTTTGAGTCCCAACAGAGCCATGCTGAAACGGGGAGAGCGAAAGCACGAGGCGCCGTAGTCCGTCGGGTGGCGGAGGCGACGCGTGGAGAGCCGTAAGCTAGCGCGACTCGCTGCTTTGAGCGCATGTCCGGTTGAAATACCGGAGTCGGCCGATAGCTTTCCCGCGTGGGCGTGGTGGCCGAGTGGTTTAAGGCAGCGGTCTTGAAAACCGCCGAACCTGAAAGGGTTCCGTGAGTTCGAATCTCACCTACGCCGTGAAGTTCCGGGCCCCTTTCACAATGACTATGCGACGCACGCTGCTGGCTTCGACGCTTCTCGCCGTGGTCGCCTGCGGCGAGAAATCCACCGCGCCCAAAGAGACGCCGGTGTCGACGGTGCTGGTGCAGGCACCGACGACGGCCTTGCAGGTGGGTGATGCCCCTGTGGTCACGGCAACGGTGCGCGATGCCGCGGGTGTGCAACTGAACGGGCGACTGGTGCAGTGGCAGTCGTCGGCGCCGTCGGTCATCAGCGTGACCACCAGCTCGGGGCCTGCCAGCACCACGATCACGGCGGTCGCGCCCGGGACGGCGACGGTGAGTGCGACCTCGGGTGGTGTGACCGGACTCTTAACGTTCAACGTCTCGGCGGCGCCCGTGACCGACTTCGCGATTATCGACGCGCAGTGGACGCAGGGTGTGCAACAAGCCGATGGTGGCATTCCGATGGTGCTCGACGGCAACGCGGCGGTGCTCAACGTGAACATGTCCAGCACCAACGGGCTTCGCACGCCCGGCGCCGTGGTGTTGACGATTCGCGATGGCAGTGGTGCCGTCGTGCGCACCGATACGGTGCGCCCGCGCGCTATCGATGGGAATTCGACGTACGCCGACCCGGCGGCGCAGTTCCTGTTGCCGGCCAGTGTGTTGCGTCAGGGACTGAGCTGGGAAGTCCGGCGCGATCCGCAGCGACTCCTGCCGGATGCCGACGCGCTGAATGACAACTTTCCGCGCGCCGGGCCGGCCGTGATCAGCACCATCACGCTGCCGCCGATGCGCCTCCGCTTTGTGCCCATCGCCTTGGCAACGCACGGATCGGTGATGGGCAACGTGACCGTGAACAATGTTGCGGCCTATCTGCCCACCTTCAATCGCGTGTATCCGCGCGGTCAGGTGATGACGTCGGTGGGTTCGCCGCTCGTCAGTGCGGCCTCGTTCGGGAACGCCCCCAGTGGTGGTGCACAGGCATTCTGGACGCTGGTGTTGTCCGATCTCGATCTGGCCCGCGTTGCCGATGCGAACTTTCGCGACGCCTATTGGCTGGGTGTTGTCGCTCCGCCCGCAGGATTCAACAACACCGCGTTCGGCGGCTTCTCGTACATCCCGTCGTCATTGACCACGTTCGGACCCGGGACGCGCACGTCGACGGTGGTCAATGTCGGCTGGTTCAGCAACACCGGTCAGACGGCCGACCTTGTGCCGCATGAGCTCGCGCATGCCATTGGGCGCCGACACACGCCCTGCGGCGGTCCCACCGGCGTCGATCCCGGCTATCCATTTCCCGATGGCCGCATCGGCGTGCCGGGACACGATGTGTATGGATGGGCGACTGGCGCCTTCAGCAACGCGCCGGTCCGCGCCAGTTCGAGTGGCGACCTGATGGGCTACTGTTTTCCGGCGTGGATCAGCCCGTACACGTACTACGGCATGTTGGCCGCGCGCGCCGTCAGCGCCGTGACGGCAGGCGCCAGCTCGGACGCGCGTGACGCGTTGACCGACGGCGCACCGATGGCGCAGCAGCGAGAACCGGTGCTGGTGGTTCGAGGCACACTCGACAACGGCCGCATTGCATTGCTCCCTGCGGTGACCATCGACGGATTCCCGACCGGCGACGCAGAGCTCGCTCAGATGGGTACAAGTCCTGCCGCGCTGCGTGCTGCGCATCACGTGGAGTTACTCGATGCGTCCGGGCGCGTGCTTCGGTCGCAGCCAATCCGGTTTACAGAGCTCGACCACGCACCAACCCGCTCGTTTGTCGCGGCCATTCCGCTGCGCCAGTTTCC
>JAGNMU010000083.1 GCA_017991005.1 Gemmatimonadaceae bacterium
ATCACCCGTACAATGTTCGAGGTTCGATGTTCTCTGCGCGATACGCCGTGCGCGATGTTCGAGGAACCTTGAGCGACCCGCTTAGAAAGAACTGAAGATGTGTGCGTCGTCGTCGAACGGAATGAGTTCCTCCGCGCCGGAGACGCCCGCGCCAACCGGTACACGCGCGGCGCGCGCCGATGTGTGCGAGTGGGTCGCGCTCACACGGTTCTTCGGCGAAGGACGCGACGTGGCGGATACCGGTCGGGCCTTTTGCCCCCCCGCCGTTGCCCGTGCCTGCCCGGCCCGTGACGTGTTTGCATTGTGCGCCAACTGGAATGTCCCGACGGTGTCCTCCAGCATCCGCGCCTGACTCGACAGCTCCTCGGCGGCACTGGCCGACTCTTCCGCATTCGAGGCCACCTGCTGCGTCACACCGTTCAGTTGTTCCACGGCGGTGTTGATCTGCAGCACACCCTGCGCCTGCTGATCGGCTGCCGCAGAGATATCCGCGATCACGTTGGCCACGCGCTCAACCTGCGTGTTGATCTCGGTCAGACTCTTGAGCACCTCGTCGTTGAGCGACACACCGCGCGCCACGTCTTCGATGCTCTTTTCAATCAGCGCCGCGGTGTCGCGTGAGGCATCGGCCGACCGGAGCGCGAGCGCCCGGACTTCGTCGGCCACGACCGCAAATCCGCGCCCGGCATCACCGGCGCGAGCGGCTTCCACGGCCGCATTGAGCGCCAGCAGATTGGTCTGGAAGGCAATCTCCTCGATCGTCTTGACGATCTTGGCCGTCTGCTGGCTGCCGAGGCGAATGTCCGATACCGCATCGGTCAGCCGCTGCATGCGCGCCGTCCCTTCACTGGCGTGTGCACGCGTGGCGTCTGCCAGCGCTTTCGCTTCTTTCGCATTGCCGGCGGTCTCCCGCGCCATGCTGGCAAATTCCGTCGTGCTCGACGCCACTTCCTCGAGACTCGCCGCCTGCTCACTGGCGCCATCGGCCAGCGATTGACTGCCGCCGGTGATCTGTCCACTGGCCGCCGCCACCTGCTCGGCCGCCGCCGCCACCTGCGCCAGCGTATTCTCGATGTTTTCAATCGCCCGATTGATGGCGCCCTTCATGGCATCGAACTCACCACGATAACTGCCGGTCATGCGCAGTCGCAGGTCGCGTTCGGCGACCGCGGCCAGCACACTCTGGGCTTCCGTCAGTGGGCCCTCAACCGCGTCGAGAGTGCCGTTCATCCCCGCAACCAAGTCGCGGAACGCGCCATCGTACTTGGTTTCGTCAGCGCGATCGGAAAGCCGGCCGTCCTGCGCGGCTACCGCCAGCTGCTGCGTTTCGGTCAGCAACTTGGCGACAGTCTGCTGGGTTGTCAGAAACGCCGTTACGGCTTCGCGCGTGTTGGCGATCATCTTGTCCACCGTGCGGGCAATTTCGCCGATCTCATCAGCGTCGGTGGATTGGATCGGATTGGTCACGGGCACGACGCCGACGGTGACGTCGCCACGCGACATGGCATTGAGCGCCGTCAGCAGGCCGGTGATGCAATGGGACTGAAGCGAGAGCGCCCGGTCGCGCACGGTTGCCGTTGCACGAGCGATGGTGTTGCCGGCAAAGACGGCCACAGCCAAACCGAGCATCAGACAGGCGAGAATGGCCGCGACAATCGCGTAGCGCGCCTGAGCAAACAGCGTGTTGCCAAGCGCGTGGGCCTTCTCTGCTTCGTCGTGGTTTAGCTGGATCAGCCGGTCGAGCGACGCGTTGACCGCGACAAACCGTTCGCGGGTCTCGCCGGCCATGAGTGTACGGGCATTGGTGAAATCGCCCGCTCCGACGTAGTCAGCGACCCGCTTGGCGCTGGCAAGGTATCCAGCCAGCACACCCTGATAGTCCTTGTACAAGGCCGTGTCGCTGGCAAGAATCATCGTTTCCGCGTACGACTGATTCGCCTTGTCCAGATCGACCAGCGCTTTCTCGATGCGCTGATCGACATCGCGCTGCTCTGCCTCGCCCGACACGACGATGTCGTTGTATTCCAGCACGCGCAGGTTGGCGATCGCGCTCTTCACAGCGCCGATACGCTCAATGCCCGGGACCCAGTCACGCATGATGGCCGTCGACTGCTTATTGACGGCGCCCATTCGCTCGATGGAGAACACCCCCATCGCCGCGGCTCCTACTAAGACGACACCCACGGCCGTCATGATTTTGGTGCGAATCTTCAGATCTGCGAACCAACGTGTCATGTAGTGCACCCATCGTCGAGTGAGAGACGCGTTGCCGCCAAGTGACGGCAATCCCACGAGAGGCGCTCGCATAGCGCATACCAGTGTCTGTTTTGCACAGAAGCTGCGAAACGTTGCACCTGCTCTCGATCCCAAAAGCATCGGCACGTTGGTGATCTTCTTCACTGTTACGTTCTCGGCGCGCTCTGAGAACGCGACGAGAGACACCGGCGTCACGACGTGTCGTGTGCCAGCACGGTGACTCGGAGAACGCGACTGGCGGGGCATGTGAAAGACCGCGCCCCAGCGAGCAATTCCGTGACGCGTGGACAAGACGCAGGGCGTTGAGAAGGCAAAATTGCGGGAAGTTGCTGCAAAATTGCGCCAGTTGGCCTGTTCTTTTGGACCCAGCGCTGGCACCGCCCCATTGACTATGTGGGTCTATCGTTTAATTAACTAGTTAATTCAACAAACACCGTCATGCCCGATTTGCCGTCACCTCACCGAAAGCGCCGAGGCACCAAGTCCTCGCTGAACGACACGCCGCACGCGGAAACAACCGCCGCGCCCCTCGTGGCCGACGGCGATACCGAATCCCGCATTCTCGAAGCCGCACGGCGCGTATTTATCCGGCGAGGCACCGCAGGCGCCCGGATGCAGGAGATCGCCGCCGAAGCCGGCGTCAATCAGGCGTTGGTGCACTACTACTTCGGCTCGAAGAACGCCTTGGCAGAGCGGGTGTTTCTCGACGCGGCCGCCGGTGTCTTTCGGGCCTTGGCTCCGGTGCCGGACCCCACCGCGACCCTTGAGCAGACGCTCGAGCGCTTTGTCGCCGGCTATATCGACGCCGTGCGGCGCACGCCGTTTGTGCCGGCGTATCTGTTGGCCGAATCGCATCAGCATCCCGAGCGGCTCAATGCCCTCATGCAGAAGGCGGTGGGATTCATTCCGGCCACGTTGGCCGCACTCACGCTCAGCCGCGTGGAAGGCATGATCGCGCAGCGGGTCGCTGCCGGCATGATGCGCCCGATGTCCGCACGGCAATTCCTCGTCAACGTCATGTCGCTGGTGGTCTTTCCGTTCGTCGGCCGCCCGGTACTGATGATGGCATTCGGCTTCTCGGACGAATCGTTCGACGAATTCCTCGATGAGCGGCGCCGTGAGCTCCCCGGCTTCATCCTCAACGCGCTCCGGCCATGAACACGGCGCTCCGGCACCTCACGACGTCCGCGGCACTCGCCGGCGGTTTGCTCTCATCACCACTCGCCGCACAAACCGACGCACAAACCACCGCACGATCCGCGCGCGCGGCGGATACGCTCTACCTCGACGAACTCCAGCGCGCCGCCGAGTCGGTTGACCGGCGTGCCGCGCAAGTCGAGCTGCTGTCGCAACAGGCCGCGCTCAGGCTCAAGACCATTCAGAGTGAGCGTCGTCCTACGCTCGCGGCCATTGGCACGGCGCAATACCTGTCCGATGTCACGTCGGTCGGAGCGGTGCTGCCGAACGGTGCCGGCATTCCGGCACCGTACCATGAGCAGTTCGACAGCTACCTCACGATCCGCCAGCCGTTGATGGACCCGACGCGCCGCGAGCGAGTGGCCGTCGAACAGGCCAGCCTGGCCGAGTCGCAGGCACGCGTCCGCACCGCCCTGTGGCAGCAGCGCGCCGTCGTCAACGAGGCGTTCTTCGGCGTCCTGCTGCGTGAAGCGCAACGGGCATCACTCTCCGCCGCAGTCGAAGAGCTCCTCGCGCGCCGCACGGTGGCCGTCACGCGGGTCTCGGCTGGAGCGGCACTGCAGTCGGAGGTGTCGTTGCTCGACGCCGAGCTGATGCGACGGCGGCAAACAATGGCCGAGCTGGATATCGAACGCGCGGCCGCGCGCGGGGTGTTGGCAGCATTGACCGGCCGCTCCATTCCCGAAACCAGTATCCTCGCACTGCGAGCGACTGACGGCGCCGCAGACAGTGCCGCAGAGCGTGCCACGCTGCCGTCACCGACGACGCTCGACTCGCTGCGTGCGCGACCGGAGTACGCGCAGTTTGCCCGGACGCGCGATGCCATCGACGCGCGGCGTGACGCCGTGCGCGCGCAAGACAAGGTGCGGGTCAGCGCGTTTGCACGCACCGGCTACGGCCGACCGGGGCTCAACCAATTGGGACGCGGCTTCGACAGCTACTGGAACGCTGGCGTGCAAATGGAGTGGTCGCCGTTCAACTGGGGACGGACGCATCGTGAACAGGAGGTACAGGCGGTGCAGGCCGAACTCGTGTCGGCCGATGAATCCGCGTTCACGGAATCCCTGCGACGGGCCGCCATCACGGAGTACGCACGATTCTCAGCGATCGCCCGATCGCTGGCCGATGACGACACGATCATCGCGCTGCGCCAGCAGGTCGTGCGCGAGTCGGCGCTGCGATATGACGCGGGCGAACTCACCATGCCGGAATTCATTGCCCGCTCCACGGAGTTGTTGTCTGCCACACTCGACCGCGATACCCGGCGCGTGCGCCTGCGCGAGGCACGCGCCCGTTATCTCACTACCATCGGACGCGAGGTCCGCTGATGTCTGTCCTGATGCTCCCGCACCGCGTGTTGACCGGTGCCGCGTTGGCGGCCAGCCTGTCGCTGCTGGCGTCGTGCACGAAAGCCACTCCCGCCGACGCGTACGGCAATTTTGAAGCGGAAGAAGTCGTCGTCGCGGCGGAAACGGCCGGGCAACTGCAGTCGTTCGCGCCCACCGAAGGACAGACGCTCTCGGTACGCGAGGTGGTCGCGCAGCTCGACACCATCCAGATCGCACTCGAACGTCAGCAGCTCGCAGCACAGCGCGCGAGTCTGGTGGCGCATCGTGGCGAAGTGCAGGAGCAGTTGCGCACTGTCGAAACGCAGCATGCCATTGCCCAGCGCACGCGGGCGCGCATCGACCTGCTGTTCGCGAAGCAAGCGGCCACGGCGCAGCAGCGTGACCAGACCGAACGTGACGAACGGGCGTCAATGGGACAGGTGACGGCATCACGCCTGAGCATCACTCGTGTCGCGGCCGACATCGCCGCCATCGACGCGCGACTCGCCGCCGTCAGCGACCGACTACGTCGCGCCTCAATCGCCAATCCGGTGGGCGGGACCGTTCTGGCCACCTATGCGCGCGCCGGTGAAATGATCCAGCCGGGTCAGCCGCTCTACCGAATTGCGAGTCTCGATACGCTGACGCTGCGCGCCTATATCACCGGCGCGCAGCTGCCAACCGTCAAACTCGGGCAAGCGGTGGACGTGCACATCGAGGGATCGGCTGATTCGTTGCAGCGCTGGCGCGGGACGGTGAGTTGGGTGTCGGCACGTGCCGAATTCACCCCGACACCGGTGCAGACGCGCGAAGCCCGCAGCGATCTCGTGTACGCCATCAAAGTGCGAGTGGCCAATCCCCAGGGGGTGCTCAAGATCGGCATGCCCGCCGACATCACCTGGCAGGCGCCGTGAGTGCACCCGCGATCGTCGTGCAGGGCGTGACGAAAACGTTCGGCGAGACGCCGGCGCTGCGCGGCGTGTCGCTCAGCGTGGCGGCGGGCGAGCTGTTTGGTCTCGTCGGCCCCGACGGCGCGGGCAAGAGCACCATGTTTCGCGTGCTCACCACCCTGCTCGTACCCGATGCCGGGAGCGCGACCGTCATGGGTCACGATGTCGTGCGCGATCTGTGGGCGATTCGCAGTCTGGTCGGCTACATGCCCGGCCGCTTTGCGCTCTATGCCGACCTGAGTGTCGAAGAGAATCTGCGATTCTTCGCGTCGGTGTTCGGAACCTCCATCGAAGCAGGCTACGACCTGATCGCGCCGATCTATCGCCAGATCGAACCCTTTCGCGACCGGCGTGCCGGCGCGCTGTCCGGCGGGATGAAACAGAAGCTCGCCCTCTCCTGCGCGCTGGTGCATCGACCACAGCTGCTGTTGCTCGACGAACCCACCACAGGCGTCGATGCCGTGTCCCGCCGCGAATTCTGGGACCTGCTCGACCAGTTGCGCGCGTCGGGGCTGACGATCGTCGCGTCCACACCCTACATGGACGAAGCGTCGCGCTGTGATCGCATTGGACTGATGCAGGACGGCCGCGTCCTGGCCATCGATGCACCCGCCGCCATCGGTGCGCAGTTTCCCCGCGCACTCTTCGCCGTGCACGGGGGACCGCGTGCGCGCATGATCGCCGAGCTGCGCCGCTATCCGTTTGTGGCCTCGGCTTATCCCTTCGGCGAAACGGTCCACTTCAGCGATCGCCGTCTTGCCGAGTCGCCGGACACGATCAGGCGGGAGCTCGCGGACTACCTGGCAGTGGCCGACTTGCAGGAGGTCCGCGTTGCGCCGATCGCACCGGGCATCGAGGACACGTTCATGGAGCTGATGGGTGAGAGCCCGTCGGTGGCAGCGTGAACACGCCGGCGATTGTCGCGCGCAAGCTGACACGCCGCTTCGGAACGTTCACGGCCGTCGATCACATCAGCTTCGAGGTGCAGTCGGGCGAAGTGTTTGGATTTCTCGGCGCCAACGGCGCTGGCAAAACAACGGCCATTCGGATGCTGACGGGCCTGCTGGCTCCATCGGAAGGCGAAGCCACCGTCGCCGGATACGATATTCGCACGGCCGCCGATCGCGTTCGTGAGCGCATCGGGTACATGAGTCAGCGGTTCTCGCTCTACGACGACCTGACGGTACGCGAGAACATCCGGCTGTATGGCGGCATCTATGGGCTGCAGGATGACGAGATCGCGCGCCGCAGCGAGGTGATGTTGGGTGAGCTGGAATTCACGCCGCCCGTTACGGCCATGGTGCGCGCACTGCCATTGGGCTGGAAGCAGAAACTCGCGTTCTCCGTGGCACTGTTGCATCAGCCGGCCGTGGTGTTTCTCGATGAACCCACGGGAGGCGTGGATCCGATCACGCGCCGCCAGTTCTGGGAGCTGATCTATCGTGCGGCAGCGAAAGGCACGACCGTGTTCGTCACGACGCACTATCTCGACGAAGCCGAGTATTGTGACCGATTGTCCATCATGGTGGATGGCAAGGTGGCCGCCTTGGGTACGCCCGCGGCACTCAAGGCCGAGTTCTCGGTTGCCTCGCTGGATGACGTCTTTGTTACACTCGCACGCGGCACGGCATCGTCCGGCGAGCGTTCACCATGAGTGCGCAACCGGCCCTGCTGGCCTTCATGCGAAAGGAAGTGCGTCACCTGCTGCGCGACCGGCAGACGCTGGCCATTCTGCTGCTGCTCCCGATCGCCCAATTGTTGTTGTTTGGTTTCGCGGTGCGCACGGACATTCACGCCGTCCGCGTCGCGGTCGTCGCACCGGCGTCGGATGCAGCATCGGCCGCGCTTCGCACCCGCTTTGCCAACAGCGGCCGTTTTCAGCTGCTGCCCGCGGTGCCGCACGCGGATTCGCTTGAATCCCTGCTGCGACGTGGACAGGTGGATGTCGGCGTGGTGCTGCCGCCGCGCCTCGCTGACCGACTCACGGCGGGAGAAGCGACACGTGTGCTGGTGGTCTCCGATGCCATCGACCCCAACACCGGCACGACCATGCAGACCTATGCCATCGCGATTCTCCGCGACTGGCAGGATGCACTCGGGGCGGCGCGCAGCGCCGTACGCATCGAAACGCGACTGCGCATGCGCTTCAATCCCACACTGGAAAGCGTCAACCTGTTTGTGCCGGGACTCATTGCGCTGATCCTCACGATGGTCACATCGCTGATGACCGCCATTTCGTTGTCGCGCGAGAAGGAACGCGGCACGTTTGAAGTGTTGCTCGTGTCACCGCTGCATCCGTGGCAGATCATCGTCGGCAAGGTGCTCCCGTATCTCGCGTTGGCGATGGCCAATGTCGTGAGCGTGCTGTTGGCGGCGTGGCTGGTGTTCCACGTCCCGTTTCAGGGAAGTGTGTCGCTGCTCCTCTCCGCCAGCATGCTCTTCGCCCTGGTCGGACTGGCCTTTGGGGTCCTCATCGCCGCCATCACCAACTCGCAACTGGCCGCGATGCTCGCGGCACTCGGCGGCACGATGCTCCCCAATACCATGCTCTCGGGATTGATCTTCCCCGTCACGAGCATGCCGTTGCCGCTGCAGCTGCTCACCAACATCGTGCCGGCGCGGTGGTTCATCGAGATCGTGCGCGGCATCATGCTCAAAGGGGTCGGCCTGTCCGTATTGTGGCCGCAACTGCTGATCCTGTCCGTCATGCTGGCGGTGCTGCTCACCTTGGCCATTCGCCGCACCAACGTGAGGCTCGCCTGATGTTTCGGGTGCTGCGCGTCCTCCTCCACAAGGAGTTTTTGCAGATCAGCCGCGACAAGGTGATCATGCGCATGCTGTTCGTCATGCCCATGATCCAGCTGATCGTGCTTGGGAATACCGCCACCTTCGAGGTGAAGACGTCGGCGTTGTGGGTCGTGGACCAGGATCGCTCAACGGTCTCGCGAGGGCTGCTCGACCGGTTCACGGCCAGCGGCCGTTTTGATATTGCGGGATACACCGCCACCATGCGCCCGGGTGACGACGCGCTGCTCGACGGTTCGGCGAACGCCATTCTGGTGATTCCGCCGGCCTTCGCGCGCGACCTCGAGCGGGATCATCGCTCAACCGTGCAGTTGGTACTGAATGCGGAGAACGGCTCGCAGGCGGGCGTGCTGCAGGCGTACGCGGCGGAGATCATCGCGCGCTACAGCACGGTGCTCGGCAGTGTCGCGCCGCAGGCTCGGGCGGCGGCCATCGCCGGTGGCAGCGCAGGGATGCGTGCCGCGCCCGTCATCGAGATTGCCACGCGCGGCCGCTACAATCCGTCGCTCGAATACAAACGCTTCATGATTCCCGGCATCCTCGTGCAGCTGATCACGATCGTCGGCACGTTGATGACGGCCCTCAACATCGTGCGGGAGAAAGAGGTGGGGACGCTCGATCAGCTCAATGTCACGCCCATTCGTCCGTCGGTCTTTCTGGCGGCGAAACTCATTCCACTGTGGGTGATCGGTCTCATCGAGTTCACGATGGGGTTGCTGGTGGCTGTTCTGGTGTTTGACGTGCCGGTCGTGGGCAGTCTGGCCGTGGTGTACGCGGGCGCGGCGCTCTTTCTGGTCGCGGCGCTTGGCGTCGGACTCTGGGTCTCGACGGTGTCGGACACACAGCAACAGGCGCTGTTTGTCACGTTCTCCATTCTCATGGTGTACGTGTTGATGAGCGGCCTGTTTACGCCGGTGCGCGCGATGCCGTCCTGGGTGCAGACAGTGGCGCAGATCAATCCGATGATGCACTTCATAGCCCTCGTGCGGGCGGTCCTGCTCAAGGGCGCCGGCTTCGCCGATGTGTGGCGTCAACTCGTGGCGCTCGCCGTCATCGGCATCACGATCCTTTCGCTCTCGGTTGGCGTGTACCGCAAGCGCGCCTCGTAAACACGCCGACGGCGACGCTAACGAGCCGCTTCCACCCGCCGGGCAATATCCAGGAGCATCTCGTCGTTGCCGCGTGCGGCGATAAGCGACAGTCCCAGCGGACAGCCGTGCAGACTCGCCATGGGCAGACTGACTTGAGGCAACCCGCCCAGTCCGGCCGTGCAGAGCAAGGCCAAGGAGCGCTCGCGAAACGCGACGGTTTGATCGCCCGGGAGTCCGCAGAATGGCGCGATGTCCGGCATCGTTGGCAGCAGCAACACGGCGTTGTCGACGAGCAGCGCATCCAGCCGCGCCCGAATGTCGTCGCGCGCCACCGTCCTGCGGGCGATCTCGTCCGCGTTGCTCGTGGCGACGGCCGCAAATCGTGGCGCGATCTGCGGACCAAAGGTCGGGCGTACCCGCGTGATCCAGTCACGATGGGTCGCCCAGATATCGCCGAACTGCAGCACGCGAAACACCTCGAACCACGCGTTCAAGCCTTCGTAACTCAGTGTGACGGGTTCGGCGGTACCCAGCAGCGACGTCACCCGTTCGACGGCCGGGTGCAGCGCCTGCGCGACGTGTGGCATCGTCGACGCAAAGGCATCGGTGGCGACGAGCACACGTCCGGGTCGCGCGACCTGATACTCAGCGTCGCGCGAGAACAACACGGCGCCCACACGCGCCAACAGTGCGGCGTCGCGCGCAAACCAGCCGCACGTATCGAACATCGGCGCCAGCGGGCACGCCCCGTCAAGCGGGATGCGACCGTAGGTGGGACGGATCCCGTAGATGCCACAAAAGCTTGCCGGGCCGCGCACGGATCCTCCGGTGTCACTGCCGATCGCGAAATCGACCAATCGGCCAGCCACCGCCGCGGCGGAGCCACTCGATGAACCTCCCGGAACCCGCCCGGGCGCGGCGACGTTTCGCGGGGTGCCATAGTGCGCGTTTTCACCGGTCAGGCTGAATGCCATTTCTTCGGTGTGGGTCTTCCCCACCATCGTCGCACCGACGGCCAGCAGTCGCGTCGCGACTGACGCCGTGGCCGTGGCCGGTTCGTGCGTCGCCAGCCAATCGGGGCTGCCAAAACCCGTCCGATGCCCGGCGACGTCGTAGAGGTCCTTGAGCCCGAACGTCAGCCCCGCCAACGGGCCCGAATCCGCGCCTGCCAGCGCCACGTGGGCGTGCCGGCAGAAGGCGTTCAACGCATCGTGATCAAGAATGCTCATGAGGTGTGGACGGACGGTTCGGAACGGATGGCGTTTGGACAATCTGCACGAACCCGCTGCCGCCCACTACGCACCAGTGGTCCATCGGCGCTTGCCGTCACGCGCGGGGGTGTGCAAACTGCGTGGTTCGACCCCGCGACCCGCCGCGACCCTGCCCTTCGGTCCCGTTGCACGGCCATGCCCGCTTCCCGCACCGCCACTTGCCCCACGTGCAGCGCTGTCGTCATCGATGGCGACAAATTCTGCGCGCAGTGCGGTTCCATGGTCGGTGGCGGACCGGTCATCTGCAAAACCTGCAACACGCCCGTCGTCGACGGCGACAAGTTCTGCGCCCAGTGTGGCACGCCCGTCAGCGGGGTCAGTGCATCGATGCTGGCGGGTCCCGGTGCGACGCGCACACCCGAAAGCCATCGCGCCACCGGTGAATCGGCGTGGGATCTGGTGCTGGGTCATCTCCGTGAGATGACGATCGGCGAATTCGAGATCGGACGTGAACTCGGCCGCGGCGGGATGGCCGCGGTGTTTCTCGCGCACGACGTCTCCCTCAACCGGCGCGTGGCGATCAAGGTCATGGCGCCCGGACTGATGATGGGCGACGACATGATCGAGCGATTCCGGCGAGAGGCGATCACGATCGCCAATCTCCAGCACGCCAACATCGTCACCGTGCACGCCGTCCGGCAGCGCGAGAATCTGCACTTTTTCGTCATGCAGTTTGTCGAGGGACGCTCGCTCGACGAGATCCTGCGCGAACAGGGCAAATTGCCGGTGGACCTGGTGCGTCCCATCGTCCATCAGGTGGGCTCGGCACTCGCCTACGCGCATCGCCGAGGCGTCATTCACCGCGACGTCAAACCCGGCAATATCCTGTTCAGCGGCGACGGTGACGCGCTCGTGACCGACTTCGGCATCGCGAAGGTGGCGGAAAGCCCCACGCAGACGCAGACCGGCATGATCGTGGGCACGCCCATGTACATGAGTCCAGAGCAGTGCATGGCCACCGATATCGACGGGGCCAGCGATCAGTATTCGCTGGGCATCGTGGCGTATTAGATGCTGGCCGGGCGCGCGCCGTTCACCGGAGGCGCCTTTGAAATCATGAAGGGCCATGCGACGGAACCGGTGCCGCCGCTCCGCGACTTCGCACCGGACGTGCCCGAGCCGGTCGAGCGCGCCATTCTGCGCATGCTGGCCAAGAAGCCGACGGAACGGTTCGGGTCATTCTCCGAGGCGTTGTCGGCGATGGGGGCACAACCCCTGGGCGAGAACGATACGCTGCGGGCGGACATGATTCGCCTCGCGGCCGTCGAAGAGCGGCTGCAGGCGCTGGGCGAGCTCCTGCGCACACCGGTCAGTCCCGTGCCTCGGCAGCGGCCGGGGCCACCTACGCCGCGCACACCGGCGCCGAAGTCGTCGGCCGCGGTCATCGCGGTGGCCATTGCCCCGCTGTCGGCCGACCTTGAAGCGGGCGACGAGATCACGTTGCGCGCGACCGTTCGCGGCGTGAGCGATGCCAGCGGACTGCGCTGGCGCACCGATGACGACGCGATCATTGCCATCGATCCCGTCTCGGGGCTCCTGCGTGCCCGTGCGCCCGGCGATGCGACGCTCGTTGCACAGATCGGCGATGTCGTCGAGCGACTGAGTGTGCGTGTCGTGGCCCCGCGCGTGGCGGCGCTTGTCGTGAGTCCCATCGAAGGCGAGGTGTGCGTCGGTGACCATCTC
>JAGNMU010000515.1 GCA_017991005.1 Gemmatimonadaceae bacterium
CCTCGACCTCGCGTCGCGCCTGGCCTTCTTCCTGTGGTCTGCGCCGCCCGACCGTGCGTTGATCGACGCGGCCGCACACAACCAGCTTTCCAAGCCCGATGTGCTCGAGCGCGAGGTGCGCCGCATGCTGGCCGATCCGCGTGCGAGTGCACTCGCCACACGGTTTGCCGCGCAGTGGCTGCGATTACCCGATCTCGATGTCGTGCAGCCGGACATCCGGCAGTATCCCGATTTCGACGAGCAGCTCCGACTGGCCATGCGCCGGGAGACGGAGCTGTTCTTTGATGACCTCGTGCGACGCGACCGCAGCGTGCTCGATTTCTACCGCGCCGATTACACCTTTGTAAACGAGCAGTTGGCGCGGCACTACGGCATCCCCAACGTGGCCGGGCCGGCGTTCCGTCGCGTGCAGTACACCGATTCCACGCGCCGAGGCATTCTCTCGCACGCCAGCGTGCTCACGCTCACCTCGCACGCGGCACGCACGTCGGCCGTGGAGCGCGGCAAGTGGGTGATGGAAGTGTTGCTCAACAGCCCGCCGCCACCGCCGCCGCCGGGTGTGCCCGATCTGGAAGCCACGCCGGGCTCGAGCGGCGGACGCACACTTACCGTGCGCGAGCGCATGGAAGAACATCGCAAGAATCCCGCGTGTTCGAGCTGCCACAAGATGATGGACCCGATCGGCCTCGCGATGGAAAACTTCGACGTGACCGGCAAGTGGCGTCTCCGCGACAACGGCATGCCGATCGATTCACGCGGTGAACTGTGGGACGGTTCGAAGGCGCAGAGTCTGCCGGCGCTGCAGGCGGCGTTGCTCAAACGCCGAGAGACACTACTGCGCACGTTCACGCAGAATCTCATGGCGTACGCCACCGGCCGCCGCATCGAATCGTACGACATGCCGACCGTTCGCAAGATTGTGCGTGAGGCCGGCACGAAGAACGATCGCATGTCGGCGTATATCCTGGGTGTGATCCGAAGCCCCGCATTTCAGATGCAACGACTGGACGATCCGCTGCCGGCACGCTCCACGTCGCAGCACGATACTCCTTCCCGCTGAGACGATCTCCATGGCGAACCTTGTCAGGCAACCACTCGACCGCCGGACGTTTTTGCAGGGCATGGGCGCGATGGTCGCGCTGCCGTATCTCGACGCCATGCAGCCCTTCGCGCGGCGCGGCGCCATGGCCGCAGCGGATCCCACGCGCATGCTCTTCATGGAGATGGTGCACGGCGCCGCGGGGTGCAGCCCGTTTGGCATGACGGAGAATCTCTGGGCGCCCGCGCAGATCGGATCCGGGTTTGACCTCACCGGCACATCGCTCTCACCGCTCGAGCCGTGGCGCAAATATCTCAGCATCATCAGCAATACCGATGTGCGTATGGCGGAGGCGTACAAGGCCGAGGAGATCGGCGGCGATCACTTCCGGTCCAGCGCCGTGTTTCTGACACAGGCGCATCCCACGCAGACCGAAGGCTCGGACATCTTCGTGGGCACGTCGATGGACCAGATGTACGCGAAACGGTTTGGTCAGGGCACGCCGATCCCGTCGATGCAACTGTGCATTGAACCGCTGGATCGTGCAGGTGGCTGCGCCTATGGCTATTCGTGCATGTACACGGACTCGATCAGCTGGGCGTCGCCCACCGAACCGCTGCCGATGATCCGGGATCCGCGGGTGGCGTTTGAACAGCTCTTTGGTGTGGGTGGCACGGCGGCGGAACGCGCGGCACGGACACGCAGCACGGGGAGCGTGCTGGACTGGATCACGACGCGCGTGGGGCAGTTGCAGCGAGAGCTCGGTGCCGCCGACCGCCAGCGCATGGATCAGTATCTCGAGAATATCCGCGAGATCGAACGGCGTATCCAGCACGTGGAGAAGCGCAATTCGAGTGGCGAAGAACGCGAACTGGCAGGAAGCCCGACGGGCGTCCCCGATTCGTTCGATGAACACGTCAAGCTCATGTTCGACCTGCAGGTGCTGGCGCTGCAGAGTGACATGACGCGCGTCTTTTCATTCAAGATGGGACGCGATGCCTCCTCGCGTGTGTATCCCGACAGTGGTGTGGCGACGGGCTTTCATCCGGCGTCGCACCACGGCAACAACCCGGTGCGCGTCAAGGAGTTCGCCGAGATCAACCGGTATCACGTGAGTCTGCTTCCGTATCTGCTCAACAAGCTCAATACCACGATGGACGGCGAGAAGTCGCTGCTGGAGAAGACGGCAATTGTGTATGGATCGCCAATGGCCGATGGCAACGTGCACAACCATCGTCGGGCGCCACTCATCGTGCTGAGCGGTGTGCGCGACAAGCTCGCCGGCAACATTCACGTCAAGGCGCCGGACGGCACGCCGATGGCCAATGCGATGCTGAGCTTCATGCACCGGTTCGGGATGGACGATGTGGTGTCGTTTGGAGACAGCTCGGGTGAGCTGACGTTTTGAGCGGCGCACTCTTCACGGCGGATTTGATATGAGCGGACTGGGACTGATTCCGACGCGACTGCTGACAGTGCTACTGCTCACACTACCGGTGAGTACGTGGTCGGCGATGGCTGCCCGCGACGCGGCGCCGGCTGCAGACGCTGCGCCGGCGACAGACGCTGCGCCAGTGGCCGACGCCGCGATGCGCGGCGATGTCGCGGCCGTTCGGGCGTACGTTGCGCGTGGCACCGATGTGAACGCCCCGCAGGGCGACGGGATGACGGCGCTGCACTGGGCGGCGAACCGCGGCGACTCGACGCTCGCGCAGCTGTTACTGTCGGCGCGGGCGAATGTGCGCGCGACGACGCGCATCGGCGCGTACACTCCGCTCCATATCGCCGCGCAGTACGCGCACGCCGGTGTGGTACGCACACTGCTCCGCGCACGCGCCGACGCACGCGCCGTCACCAGCGATAGCGTTGGTGTGCTGCACCTGGCCGCGATGGGAGGCGACACCAGTATCATCGCCGCGCTCTTACGCGCCGGCGCCGATGTAAACGCCGCCGAGCCCGCCTGGGGGCAGACACCGCTGATGATCGCCGCCGGTCGCGGGCGCGCGGACGCGGTCCGCCTGCTGCTCGCGCGCCGAGCGAATTGGCGTGTCGCGTCGAAGACGATGGACCCGATGGCGGCCTCCGCGCAGGACAAACAGGCGAAGGCACGCCGCAACGCGGTGCTGGCGCAGGAGCGGGAGCAGCAGGGCGCCACGAAAAACCCCAACTGGCAGCCAAACAGCCGTCAGGTGCAGACGGCGGTGGCTGCTGCGCTCGAAGTGGAGCGACAGAAAACGACTGCCGATGCCATCGCGAGTGTCGCCGCGTCGAATGCCGCCGAAGAAGCGCGGCTGGCCGCGCAGGGCGGCGCGGGTCTTGACGATGACTCGCCGGGCTACACCGAGC
>JAGNMU010000516.1 GCA_017991005.1 Gemmatimonadaceae bacterium
GGCCAATCGCAAACAGCCCGGCTGGTCGCGCATCGCCTCGGGCGCCACGCAGAAGATCGATGGAGATGTCTACAACTTGAACTGGGTGGACTGGAACAACGACCGGCATCAGGATGGCTGGCTGGCATACATGAACCTCGGCGATGACAAGTGGCGCCTGCACATGGAGGGTCGCATCGCCGACATGATCGAGCGGTTTGGCGTGGATGCGTACTTCCTGGATATCGTCGGTGGACATGTGAACGCGACCAACGGCGATATGCATGACGGGACTCGGCGGCTCGTACAGAATCTGCGCGCGAAATATCCCAATGTGGTGGGCGTG
Organism: Gemmatimonadaceae bacterium; assembly: GCA_017991005.1. Lineage (GTDB taxonomy): Bacteria > Gemmatimonadota > Gemmatimonadetes > Gemmatimonadales > Gemmatimonadaceae > Gemmatimonas. The sequence goes on from JAGNMU010000516.1 coordinate 326, forward strand.
GGCGAGATGCCGTACGACGCGTTGTATGAGTTCATCCCGATGTTTCACGCCGGAGGCGGCGGGCGGTGGGGTAAGTACGCCAACTTCTTCCAGCACCTGAGTGCGCCGGCGCCCGGACGTGGCAGCACCGGAGTGCACGAGGCAGGCTTTGGCCGCTTTCGCACGGAAACGCTGGGACTCAATCCTGCGTCTATTCCCACGTTGCAGGTGGTCGACGATACATTCTCCTCACATCGCAACACGATGGCGGCGATCATCGCCGAGGCCAAGAAACGGGCGGGGATCGGATGAGCGGTCGTGGTCAAACAAAGACATCGGCTGGCGGTCGCGCCGTGCCGCGTGCCACCAAAGCGCTGCGCGAGGCGGTGTGCGACGCCAACATCGAGTTGTTCCGGCGCGGGCTGGCGAAGTTCACCTTCGGCAACGCCAGCGGCGTCGATCGTGAACGCGGTCTGATCGTCATCAAACCCAGTGGTGTGGCGTACGATGTCCTCACGCCGGCCATGCTGGTGGTGACCGACATGGATGGGCGCGTGGTGGAAGGCTCGATGCGCCCGTCCTCCGACCTGCCGACCCACGCCGCGATATTGCGCGCGTTCACCACGGTGGGTGGCGTCGTGCACACGCACTCGATGTACGCCACGGCGTTTGCGCAGGCGGCGCGCGAAATTCCGTGTCTGGGCACCACCCACGCGGACTATTTCCACGGGCCGATTCCGGTCACTAAGGCGCTGACGCGCCGCGAGATTGCCACCGACTACGAGCTCAATACCGGGCATGCGATCGTGCGGCGATTTGCGACGCTCGATCCCATCGATATGCCGGCGGTGTTGGTGGCGAGTCACGCCAGTTTCTGCTGGGGTGCGTCGGTCGGTGCCGCCGTCGACACCGCGTCATATCTGGAAGAAGTGGCCGAGATGGCGTATCGCACACTGCAACTCGCGCCGAGCGTGAAAGCGATTGCGCCTGCGCTGCTGGAAAAGCACTTCCGCCGGAAACACGGAGTGGGTGCGTACTACGGGCAGAAGTAGCAGTGGTATCCCGCGTCCTCCGACTGTCATGAGCCGCCGGGGGTGGCTGCGGCGCCTGGTGTCGTGCGCGATGGTGTGTGCGTCCGGCGCTTGCCATCGCACGCCGCAAGCGGGCACACCGGCGGCGGAAACACAGCAGCCGCAGGCGTATCTGTTCTCCTACTTCACGCGCAACGGTGAAGACGGGTTGCATCTGGCCACCAGCGCCGACGGGATCACGTGGACACCACTCAACGGCGGTCGGTCGCTGCTGACGCCGACGGTCAGCGGAAACGGCGTCGGCTGGCAGTCGTGGGACTCGCGCGCGGCGCTGCTGCGCGACCCATCCATCGTACGCGGTCCAGATGGCGTCTTTCACATGGTTTGGACCATCGCGTGGAACGACAAGGGGATCGGTGTCGCACACTCGCGTGATCTGATCACCTGGTCGAAACAGCAGCGTGTGCCGGTCATGGACCACGAACCGAATGCCCTCAACGCATGGGCGCCGGATCTCTACTACGACGCAGCGTCTCGCGAGTTCGTGATTGTCTGGGCGACATCGATTCCGGGTCGCTTTCCGGCCACGGACTCACTCGCGCAGCGCACGTCCAAAGGGCGCGCCGATCATCGGCTGTACTTCGTCACCACGAAGGATTTCGTCACGTACTCCAGGGCGCGATTGCTCTACGACGGGGGCTTCGCGGTGATCGACGGTACGATCGCGCGACAGGGCGATCGCTACGTGCTGGTGATGAAGGACGAAACGTTCTACCCGGAACGTCGCAATCTGCGCGTGGCGTTTGCGTCGCGAGCCACGGGGCCGTACGGTCCGGCCCGGCCGGCGTTTACCGACGTGCACACCGAGGGCCCGTCGATTCTGGCGACGGGCGGATGGTGGTACGTGTACTACGACGAATACACGCGCGGTCACTACGGTGCGGTGCGCACGAAAGACTTCGAGCGCTTCGAGCCGTACCGGGATTCGCTCGTCACGCCACGCGGCATCCGGCACGGGTCGGCGTTTCTGGCGCCGATGTCGGTGCTGCGAACGCTGCTGACGCTGGACAGTGTTTCGATGCGCCGCTGAGCGCATACGGAACTGCTTTTACCACAGAGAGCACGGAGAGCACGGAGAGCACGGAGAGCACAAAGGATTGTGCTCCGTGCAATTTCAATGTGGCGTCACGCCGGCGACTTTAGTTGGCGAATCGTAGAATGCCGTCTTTGATGAGTGCTTCGTGAAAGTTCAGCAGCAATCCGATTCTGAACCCGCCTAGCCTCAGATACGAGAGCAATTGCGACTTATGAATCGGCAGAATCTTTGACACTACTTTGAGTTCGACAACGATTTGTCGCTCCACCAGGAGATCGAGTCGGTAACCCATGTCAAGCGCCACGCCATCGTAGACAATCGACATCGGCTTCTGCGTTTCCACCAGAAGTCCGCGTTTGCGCAATTCGATGGCCATGCACGCTTCGTAGGCGCTTTCCAGCACACCCGGGCCGAGCACTCTGTGCACCTTGAGTGCGGCGTCGATGATATGCGCGGTGGTGGCATTGACGTCCATGCATGCATTGTAGGGCGCACCGTCACTGCTGCGTCATTGAGTTGCAGTGGGTCTATACACGACCCGCCTTTTCAAAGTGTGTACCCGATCGTGGATCCTAGCCACGGAGGGTATCCACGAACGAAAACTGCACGGAGCAACCCCTCTGTGCTCTCCGTGCTCTCTGTGGTAAAGGCAGTTCTGAGGCCGAGTTCGTTCTGCGAAAGTGGCAGCTACTCGCCCCGTCCTGCACGAACCTCCGCCGCCAGCGCGCGCAATTCCGGAAGAACATGTCCAACAGAAACCGGGGCGGCTCCCGGCGATCCCATGCCGAAGTAGACGTCACGGAAGAGCGGGAATAGTCGCTTGTACGTCGCGACCGCCTCGGCTTGCGGATGAATCTCGCGGTAGCCAGGACAGAGGGCGGCCTGTGCCGCTTCGATGTTCGGGAACTCGCCGCACGCGACACATGCGAAGATGGCGCTGCCC
>JAGNMU010000517.1 GCA_017991005.1 Gemmatimonadaceae bacterium
TGACGCCATCGCCGACCGCTACACCGGCTGCAAGCAGCTCTGGAGCGTCGATGGTACCAACATGCGGCGATTCGCCACCTTGTACTTCAAGAACGGCGTATTGGCCGTTGCGGCTGCGCACAACATCCGCGACAGTGCGGGCACGATGACCGCGGCGTGTGCGTTCCCCGAGGGAAAGTCGCTGCTGCCGAGCAGTGGCCAGCGAGCAACCGACGCGGGGTGCAAAGGATTCTCGGGTGAAAGTCTCTATGCGCTCCGTCTGCCAACCTGGCCTCGCTCGTGTCTGACGGAAACACAAGCCGCGGTGTGCGTGGCTGATCCGCGGTAAGAGGCGATCGCCGGCGCGCAATCCGCGCGCATCGGTTCGGTCAACCGGTGTTTGCGCCGACGACCATCGTCCGACCAACGGGCGTTGATGCTCCCACCGGAGGTCACCTGAATCTTGGCGTCGTGCGTATTCAGCAGCGCGTCGGCAATCGCGTGTGCATTCTCGAAGCCCTGAACCGGTGCGCCCCATGCTTCAGTTCATGCGCTGCACCCGCACAAACCACCACGCCCGCACGCTGTCAACACCAAGCACGAGTGAATCACCGTTCACCCGAAATGGTGTAGCGACTTCGTACTGCCCTCGCTTGATCGGCAGCTCCCCTTCCACATGATGCGTCACGGTCCGCGCGAGCGTGTCGACCACGTACGTACCAAAGAACGCCGCATATCCATCCATCAGCCGGAGTACATCGGCGGCGGGAGCGCCGCGTTCGAGACCGGTGCGAAGTGAGTCGACTGCCCCGGGGCGCACCACCTGAAAGAAGACGTGCCCTGACGCGTCGTACACGAGATACCCTTTCGGGTCGCGGCCAAAGGGAAACACCCGCACCGTGTCGGTGGGCGCGTGTTCCACGAACTGGACAACGCGCCAGGTGCCCACGACCTCATCGCCCGCCCCGTGCGACGCGCGCGCCGGCGCAGCGCGTGTGCAATTTGTCGCCGCGAGAGCGATTGCGAGGCTGCGCGCCACAACACCCAACACGCGAGGTGCAGGCCGCATCACAGCGGCCGAAGCACCGACCGGCCGTACGCCAGGAACGCCATCAGCAGTCCCAGCACGCCGCTCATGATGATGGCCGGAGGCTCGCGGTATTGCACATGCACCCAGATGAACAGCAGGCTCTCGATCGCGAGCGTGGCAGTGCTCAAAACGACGGGACATCGACGCTCACTTTGTCGAACATGAACACCTTCATGATCCCGGATGCGCCGAACACGAGTGCACCGAGGACTTGCAGGACCCACAGCAACATGTGCATCGAGTGCCTCCTTCCGGTGTCGGCAACGGCGGACGCAGACGCGCCCGCGCGACTCACTCTGAGTAACGCGCCGTTGCCTACTCCTCAAGCCCTGTCCACGACCAACGCGGCACACGCAGACCCTCGGGGACGTCGTGCCGAGATCGCGGATAGGCAGCCATGGTTGTCGTGGTGGTCCACGTGAAATACTCGAGCAGTGTTCGCGAAAGTTCGGGTTCGATGGGGCCTATGTCGTCCAGGGCCTTGGCAAAACAGTCGATCGCGCGTGCGTCCATGTCGTCATGTTCGCCGTTGCCACTGTGCATGCGCACCACCGACGATTCAGTGCCGAACGCCGCGGTATATGCTGGCGGACCGCCCCACGCTTCGGCCCAATAAGCGGCCAGTCGTTCGGAATGCTGTGGGTGATAGCCGTGGCTGAACGCGTGCGCCACCACTTCATCCGCGAGACAACGCACGTGCCAGGCATGCGCCAAACGCAGCACGCCGTCTATCCCGCCGAGTGAGTCGAAGAGCGTGGGTCGGAGCATTGGGAGTGGAGCCGTCAGGTTATCGGGAAGCACTCGGCACGTCGTTCCACCAGCCGCAAACGGCTGGCCCGTGTCGGCATCCGGCCGCACTGCGGAGCGCGGATACTTCCATGTGGGTCGGAACCGCGCCTCAGATTACATCTGGCGTGGCCGGGGGCGCGACCCGCCAATCCCCGTGCTCGTCGTCGTGGGGCCTCGTGGCCGGAACGGCATCCAGGCCGCTATAATCTCGCGGTGATCACTCCCGACTGGAAAGCGACACTCACCCTCTTCGGCCTGCTCCTGGTGACCGCCTGCCGTGCATCGGACGACAACGTACCACGGCAGTCGCGTGCCGCCGTGGAGGCGCTCGTGGGGGATGTGCTGACCGGGTGCGGCGCGCCGCTCACCGGCGAGGGCACGTTCGATCAGCGTGCGATGGTCGCGGCCGGCTGGCAGGAACGCCAGCGCACCACGCGCTTTGAAAGCACCACGCAGTCCCATCCGCCGGGCAGTCTGCCGTCGCTCCGTCGTGGCGAGTATGAAGCGACCGAGTGGGCGCTGCCGGGGCGCAGCGGTGTGATGACGGTCATCCGTCATGACGCGACCGCGCGCGACCTGATTGCCGACGTATGCTCCGTCGACGCGCGGCTCGAGCCGGACGTGTCGGTGGAGACGATCGTGACGGCCATCAGCGGGCGTCTGGGCCAGAAGGTTGCGCGCGAGGGTGACCTGCCGCGCGGTGGTGATTTTCTCACGCCGCGTGCGGATCGGGCGCCGCATGCCTACTACTGGCAGATGCCGCAGCACGATGTGTATCTCGTGGCGCACGGCACGAGTGATGTCCGCCTCGAGGTGTATGCCATGGCTGATCGAACGAAATTGGACGAGTATTCGCCGGATCGTCCGGAGCGGAAGATTCCGCCGTCGACAGAGCGACCGTAGCGGCAGCGCTCGCGCCGTCGCCCGTTTCCGGATCACTGGCCTTGCGATTGCGACTCACTAGTGAAATACTTCTTTCAGTTTGAGAAAGAAACCTTTCCTTTACCGCCCGCCGTGACTTCGAAGTGACGTCGATCGAAACGCTCAGTCGCCGCGAACGGCAGATCGTAGACACGCTCTACTCACTCGGCGAGGGCGGCGCGCGTGAGATCGCCGACGCGCTGCGCGAACCGGAATCGTACGATTCGATTCGGGTCACGCTTGGTGTTCTCGAGCGGAAAGGACTGGTGCGCTTCCGCCTAGACGGTCGACGACACATCTACGCACCCAAGCAGCCCCGCGGTGATGCGTCACGCAGTGCCTGGCGAAAGCTGCTCCGCACCTTCTTTGGTGGTTCGCCCGGGCGCGCCTTGATCTCGCTGCTGGACATGAGTGGCGATCGTCTGCCGGACGACGAGTTCGAAGAGCTTTCGAAGTGGGTGGCCGAACAATCCCGCCGACGGAACGGACGGTCCACCTGATGGGTGACTGGCTGCTGAGTCCAGACCTGGCCACCTGGGCCAGCGCGTTGCTGCTCAAGGGCAGGCTGGTGGTGAGCGCGACCGCATTGATTG
>JAGNMU010000084.1 GCA_017991005.1 Gemmatimonadaceae bacterium
TCCCGCAACAGACCACGCAGCTCGAGCGCGGTCGCGACGCCCGACGGCCCGTCCTCGCGCGACAGCAGCGTCCGGAGCACACCATCGACCGCCGAATCGCCCAGCGCAATGCGCAGGGCATGCATGGCCAGCGCACCTTTGCCGTACACGAGATGCGACTGATCGCGCACCGTCACCAGCGTGTGTTCACCACCGGATTCGTTGGCCCGACCAGCGAGATACCGGTCATGATCGTACGCCAGCATCGGCACGACGGCGTCGGCGCCATGCAGCGACGCCACCACCTGCGCTTCGGCATCTTTGGCAAGCGACTCCACGATCGTCGAGGCGCCACGCACGTTGAGTGGGTCGACGCTGTGTCCCCACCACTGATGGGCGACCTCGTGCGCCACACGCCGCGTGAGCAGATCGACATCTTCCGTGCGCGGATCGGTGAGCATCCCGCGGTTTTCGGTGAGATACACGACGCCGGGCATGGCAAACGCACCAAAGGGCCATCCGTTGGGAATTTCAATCAACCGGAGTGTGCGCAGCGCATACGGGTGAAAGCGCGCGCCCATCACGTCGAGCGTCCGGGTGGTCGCGGCCAGAATGCGCTCCACGTTGGCCGCGTGGGATGGGTGATACCAGAGTTCGATCGCGACGCCTCGATGCGCCGCTCGGACAACCGCATATCGCCCGGAGTTGACCGCGAATCGCGGCGGTATCGGCCGGTCCACCACGTATTCGGCGTATCGCCGACCGGCATCGTTCCACTCGCGCACCCGATCCCCGGGCGCGAGCGGCCATTGATCGTCGCTCGTCGACACCACCGCATGCACCGTGTACCACGGCGGCGACACGCCTTCGCGGTGCTGCTGCGATACGAGTGAATCGATCGCCGACAGCTCGTGCATGGCCGCCGTTCCAGCGCCCAGCTGCATCTGCTGTCGTTCGCGTGGATCGATCAGTTCGTACGTCGCGCGATATCCGAGCGTCGGAAGAAACTCCAGCATGGTCAGATGACTGCCGTTTGCGGCCACGTCGATGTCGGCAGACTGCGCCCGCACACCGCCGCGATCGAGTGTGAGCTCAAAGGTGAGGTGCACCGAATCGCCCGGCGCCAGCGCCCGCCCCAGCGCCACAGTGCGCACACCAAACCGCGCATCCGCCCGAACGATCGTCGCGCCGGGAATGGAGAAGCGCGCGTTCTGCACGTCACGTTTGACCGTGAGCCATACGGTGTCGATCGGCTGTGTGGTCTGATTGCGCAGCGTGAGGACGCCGCGTACGCGCGCCAGTCGCTGCGCCGGCTCGAAATCCACGCGCACATCCACGTGCGTGATACCGGGCTGTGCGACACCGTCGAGCCGGCGATACGCGCGCTCGTAGTCGGCCTTCCAGCGCATGCCGTCGGCGGAGGACTGCCACGCCTCAGCACGTCGCGTCGAGACCAGCAGCGCCGCGCCGACGCCACCGGCAACCACCGACCACACACCCACCGCGTATCGTGCGCGCGCGGCGCCGCGACCCCGTTGCCATCCGCCGACCAGTCGGCGCACGAATCCCAGGTCCGTTCCGCGTCGCCACACCATCCACGCGCCACTCAGCAGCAGTGCGGCGACGGTCGTCCACCAGGCCATGAACGCGGCAAACGACCGGGTCGCTGGCCCGAAGCCGTCGAGATCGGAGTAGCGCACCCGCGGCGCCGCGGTGAAGCGCCACATCGGATGTTCGGCGCCCATCGCGTCGCCCTGCTGGATGAACGCCACCAGCAACACCGACAGCAGCATCGCCACCCACCGGTTGGGCATGACGAGATGCAGCAACAACACGGCGGCGGCCAGCAGGAGCAGCGGATACACCTCGTACCGGAACGACGCGAGATAGACCGTGGGTTTGATCGGTTGTCCACCACTGGCCAGATGGACACCGACGGCCACCAGCAGCCCCGTCACCGCAATCACCACCGGAATCGCTGCCAGCGCCGCGAACTTGGCGATCAGGAGACTCGCGCTCGACGTCGGAGTGCCATCCACTAGGCCGTCCACGCGAAGAATGCGCTCCCGCCACATCACATCGGCGGCGAAGAACAGCAGGACCATCGTCCCGAACACACCGATCGGCGCAGCATCGGCCAAGCGGCCACTGGTGGCCAGAATACGCGTGCCGTATTCGCCCGCCTTGAGCGACGAGAGCGCCTCGATCAGCGTCACCACGGCGAACAGCAACAGCACCACACGAAACAGCCACGAGCCGAGCAGTTGCTGCCATTCGAATCGGACCAACTGCGCGAGATGCGGTGTTGACCGGAGCGTGGGTGGAACCGGTATGTACACTGACTGCGGAGCAGCAGCGGTGGCGTGGCGCGCAACGCGTGTGGTGCGCCCTCGCAGCGCGCGCCACCAGCGCGACGCAGACGATCCCGGGCCAGCGGTGCGAACCGCGCGCGCGCGATGTCCCAGCGGCACAATCCGGTAGGCCAACCCCAGCACCGCCGCCGTGATCAGCAACCACACCACGCGATTTCCGAGATACCGTCCACGCCATTGCACGAGCTGCGTCGTCCGTTCGAGCGGCGTCCAGTAGCGCGTCTGATCGAAGTACGCCGACATACCAAACGGATCGAGCCACGCCGCACGCGCCAACGATTCGGGTGTCGCCGGGGCGGCGCCGGCAAACATCGGCGAATCTACAAGCAGCGCGGTCACCATATACAACGCGAACAGCACGATGCCACCCACGTACGTGGCAATCGCCGTGCGTGCCACACCGGCAATGAGTGCCAGCACCGCCGACACGAACAGCAATGTCGGCAGAATCAACGTGAAGAGTGGCGACAGGTACGAGGCGACTCGCAGCGGCGCGACGGGATCACCCGGCGACGGCATCACGAGCGGTATCACCATCAATAGGCCAGCCGCCAGCGAAAACGCGGTGAAACCGGCAAGAACCAGCCCGAGATACCGCGTCACCACCAACTGCGCGCGCCCGACAGGCCGAGACAGCACCAACTCCCGCATGCGGTGCTCGTCGTCGCGCAATACGCCATTGACGGTGAAGATCGTCTGCGTGAACAACATCCAGAGCGACAGCAATCCGAATGACTGCATGACGGGATACGGCGCATTCACGGGCAGTCCATTGGCCTGAAAACCGGTGCGCGCCATCATGAACGCCATGAAACACAACACCGACACCACCAAGGCAAACGTCAGGCGTCGAGTGTGATACCGCCACTCGAACGCGATGAGGTGCGGCAGCATCATGCCGGACCGCGCTGCAGCGTGGCGAAGTACACGTCTTCGAGCTCGGGCGCGACGGGCTCCCACTCGTGATCCGGCGCCACGGCCGAGAGAATGCGCAGCCGCGTTTTCCCCGCGTGCATCTGCGTGGACAACACCGTATGTGGCGCGCCGATGGCCTCCGCCTCATGTCGATCGGTCGTGCGACGCCACACGCGTCCGTCCAGCGCGCTTACCAGGTCATCGGGCACACCCTCAGCGACCACGTGGCCGTCCGCCACAATCGCCATGCGCGTGCACAACTGGCGCACATCTTCCACGATATGCGTCGAGAGCAGCACGACCACCTGCTCGCCGATTTCACCGAGCAGATTGTAAAAACGACCGCGTTCTGCCGGATCCAGCCCGGCGGTCGGTTCATCCACGATCACCAGGCGGGGATCACCCAACAGCGCCTGCGCGATGCCGAATCGCTGGCGCATGCCGCCGGAGAATCCGCTCACCGCTCGACGGCGATCCTCCCACAGATTGACCTGCGCCAGCAACGCGTCCACCTGCGCACGACGCGTGGCGCGATCGGTCAGGCCCTTGAGCACCGCGAGATGCTCGAGCAGATCGAGCGCCGAGATTCCCGGATACACCCCAAAATCCTGCGGCAGGTACCCCAGGCGGGATCGGTATGCGGTGAGATCGGCGTCGATGCGTGCGCCGTCAAAACGGATCTCGCCAGTGTCAGGCGTCTGCAGCGTGGCCAGCACGCGCATCAGCGTGGATTTGCCCGCCCCGTTGGGACCCAGCAGCCCGAAGAGGCCGCGGCCGATGGTGAGCGACACCCCCCTCAGCGCGTGGACGCCGTTGGGGTAGCGAACATGAACGTCGGTGATCTGGAGCATGGGCGATGAAGTCGAAGGCGCGCGGGCTGCTAACGTCGACTTTTCCCAACGAAACCGTGAGCAGATAGTTTCGGCATAACATTGGAGCATTCTATATTAAGTTTTATCTAAATGTTAAACTCAGCTGACCTCGAATTCTTCGCCGTGGTGGCACGGTCGCCATCGCTGGCGGCCGCAGCACGCGACCTCGACGTCACGCCGTCGGCGGTGACGCAGCGACTGCAGGATCTTGAGCGGCGCGTCGGCGTGCGGCTCGTGGATCGTCGTGCCCGCCGACTCGCGCTCACCGACGCCGGCGAGATGCTCGCCACACGCGGCCGGACGATTGCCGATGAACTGGCGGCGTTGCACGACGTGTTGGCAACGCACCATGGCGAGGTGGCCGGTCATCTCCGCGTGCTGGCGCCCTTCGGATTTGGTCGGGCGCATGTGGCGCCCATCGCGGCGCAGTTCCTCGAGGCGCACCCCGGCGTCACGTTGGACCTGACACTTGCCGACCGTCTGGAGCGCGCGCCCGAGAGCTCGTGGGATGTAGCGGTGCACATCGGCGAGCCGCGCGAGACGACGCTCACCACACACTGGCTCGCGCCGAATGCGCGCTGGTTGTGCGCGGCGCCGTCATACCTGGCTCACTCCGCTCCGGTGACCACCCCGCAGGATCTTCGCGCGCATCGCTGCATCGCGTTGCGCGAGAATGATGAAGACGTGACGCTCTGGCGCTTCACGGCGGACGACGGTGCCTCGACGGCCGTGCGCATCGATCCGCATCTGGCGAGCAACGATGGAGATGTCGTGCGCGCCTGGGCGTTGGCCGGGCGCGGCATCATTCTCCGCAGTGAGTGGTCGGTAGCCGATGACCTGCGCACCGGTCGACTGGTGCGCGTGCTCCCGGCCTACACCGCACCATCCGTAGACGTGGTCGCCTATGTCAGCGCGCGCCGCAGCGAATCGGCACGCACGGAGCGATTTCTCCGCGCGCTGCAACGCTCGCTTGCACGACCGCCGTGGCGCGACGAGCCGCCTACGGCGTCGTCCGACCCGGTGCTGCCTTCGAGCGGAGCGGTGGATCGACGATCACCGTGAGTGGGATGTACCACCCCGGCTCCACCGTCTTCACATCGAGCCGCCACGTCCCGGGACGCGTGGGCGTGAACTCGAAATCGGCGGTCTGTCCCGGTCCCATCTCCACGTGCGCGGGACGCAGCGTCGCCACGGCGGTCGGCAGATCGGCGCCATCTTTGGCGACGGCCCGCCACCGCGCTACCGTCGAGTCGTTCTGCAGCGTGAACGCCAGTCGCCAGTCGGGATGGATACTGACGATGCGGAGCCGATGCGTTTGTCCGACGGTCAGATGCAGCGGCGCGGGAAAGCGCCGGCCATTCACCAGCCCGAACGGACTTTCGATTTTCGGCTCGAGCGCCGGTCCACCGCCGCCGGCGACGATGAGATGATCGCGTTTCAGATCGCGCGGGGAATCGGTGACAATCACCGCCCCGTACATGCCCGCACCGATCTGATGCCGATCATTCAAGTGCGAATGATACGGATACGTGCCCGAGCGCGGTGGCACAAACGCGGCGACGAACGAATCGCGTGGCGCAATCTGCGAATACACGCGTGATCCCAGCCCGCTCCAGTTGGGTACACCGTCGGGGAAACTCTCGATCTCGAGACCATGCCAGTGAATCGACGTCGGTTCCTCGAGATTGTTGTGCACGACGATACGCACCGGTTTTCCGCGCTGCAGTTCGAGGACGGGCCCAGGCAGCACCACGGAATCACGCGCCGGCACCTTGTCGCCGGTCTGCAGCGCAAATCCATATGCCGCCGCGCCCAGCATCAACCGCTCCGGCTGCTTCTGTACAAACAGGTGCATGTCGCGGGCGTTGGCCGTCGACGTCTCCACATAGTTGGCGGATGGCGTGACTTTGATGCCCACGACCAGTCCGCGCATCATGTGCGCTTGCGCGCTCCCGCCGGCCGTTGCTTCGTGGGTCGTCGCATGCAGCGGCGCTGACGCGGCTGACGCAGACGCGGCCAGTGTCGCGGCCTCGGTTGAATCGCGCGGAGAGCCTGCCAGCGACACCGTCTCGTCGGCGTGAAAGGCAAAGTGGCAATGAAACAGCCAATTGCCCGGCGTACTCGACAAGAAACTGAACGTCACCGTGTTCAGTGGGGCGATCAGGTCGGTGTTGGAGAGATACTGCCGAGCGCGCGGCACGCGCGTCTCCGAATGCCCGTCGCCCGTGGCCTCGATGCGATAGAAGAATCCATGCAGATGCAGTGGATGATGCAGCGCCATGGCGTTGATCACGCGAAAGCGCGTGGAGTCGCCCTGCGCGATGCTGATTGTTTCCGTGTGCGGCCACCCTTTGCCGTTGATCACCGAGACCACTTCGAATGGGCGGTTCTCATCGTACGGCAGGAACCACTCACTCAGCACCAGGATATGATCGGCCATCGACGCGCCCGGCGCGTCGACAACAATCGCGCCATTGAGCTGACTGTCCTTCCAGAGCCGATCACCCGCCGTCGTGCCGCGAAAGGCGCCCCAGTAGAAGTAGGTCCCCGACGTACCAAGCGTGTAGCGTACCTCCCGCGTCGCACCGGCGGCCAGCTGCACGGTATCGCGCGCGGCGTCCGTGCCAGGACGCAGACCGCCAATCACGATGGCGGAATCGGCGCGATTGCGCAGACCGAGAATGACGGCCGTGCCGACAGGCACACGCACCAGCGGCCCCGGTACACTGGGCGACTCGCCGCGCTCGGCAAATGCCAGAATCGGCACCTCCGGATCATCCGCACCTTCCGGCCGCCACGCGCTCTCGACCACGTCGAGTTCGAGTCGCAATGTGCGCCCCGTGCGCTGCCCGGCTGCCTCGCGATTCTGGTGGACCGTGGCACGCACCGCGGTCGCCGCCGGTTTCGGCAGCGGCACCCGCGAGAGCGGGACCCGCGACGCCGACAGTTGCGCAACGGCCAGTTGCGCGTTGAGCACCACGCCAATCAACGCCGTCATCGGAACCATATGAGGTACTCCGTCAGCGCGCGTGAACGAACGAGTCGGGGTCGCCGACTCCTGGTGCCGCGACTCTACGGTGTCGCTGAGGCGGGCTTGCGATCGTCAGCGACGAACCGGTCACGGTACGGCATCCGAACCGCGCGCAGCCGCGCGGCGTCGAGCGAGACAGTATCCGGAATCACATCGTTGGCGGCCAACAGATATGCCGTGAGCGCGTACACCTGTGGATCGCTGAGTGAACCAGGCGCCAGCAGCGGCATCGCGCGTTTGATGTAGTCGAAGAGCGTGGTGGCGTACGGCCAGTAGTTCCCGATCGTGTGCACCGCTTTGCCGTCGTTCGCAAACGGAAACGATTCGCCCTTGGGGTCGCGACCGATGAGCGCCGGAAACGCCGGCGTGGCCGACGCGGCGGCCATCCCTTCGCCGTTTCGGCCGTGACAGTTCGCGCACTGCGCCGCATACAGCGCCGCACCCTCTGCCACCGATCCGCTGCCGGCGGGAAGCTCCGCGCCGTCCATGCCGATATCGTGGTTCATCCGCGTCACGAGCGAATCCGAAGCGGCGCTCCCAATCGCGTATTGGCGCTTGGCACCGGGGCCGCCCGGCACGGCGCCCGCGTCGTAGCTCGCAAATGTCGTCGGCGTCGTGTCGGAGGACGCACGATCACCGCACGCGGCTTGTGACAGCAACAGCCCGCTCATCGCCACGCTCATCACCATCGAAGCGACGCGCATGCGGACGCTCCTGCGGACGCTCCTGCGAATGCTTCTGCTCATGTCGCTCCGAAAAAGCTGACGCCGCCGGCGGCGTCGACCTTCCAGCCCAGAATCTGGTTGTAGTGATAATCCGTGGCGGGACCGCGTTCGGCAATCAGGGCCGTACGCGTGGGCTGCACAAAACCCGCGTCGTCGGTGGCGCGACTGAGCAGTACCGACTCCGCACCGGTCCACTGCCACATGTACTGAAAGCGTACCGTCGACTTCGGTTGCGGTGTGGCGAGAAACTCTGCGTCGTGCCACGTGGCGCCGCGATCGGTGCTGACTTCCACACGCGTCACGCGCCCACGTCCGCTCCAGGCCAGACCGTTGATCGAGCGCCACCCTCTGGCGGCGATGGTCTGCGGCGCACACGGCGACGTGATGATCGATTTGACATCGATCTCGAACGTGAAGATGCGCGCGGTCCCATTGGGCAGCGGATCGGTGTACTTGGACGTTTCCCACCGCGTCATCCACGGCGCCGTCCCCAGTTCGAGCCGCCGAATCCATTTCACGTTGATGTTGCCTTCCCACCCGGGAAGAAGCAGACGCAACGGATAGCCCTGCGCCGGTCGCAACGGTTCGCCGTTTTGCGCCCACACGATCAGGGCATCATCCCACGCTTTCGCGATCGGCACTGAACGCGTCATCAGACACGCATCGCCGCCTTCGGCAAGAAACCATGTCGCGTCGGCGCGCACACCGACCTCGCGAAAGAGCGTTGCGAGCGGAACGCCCGTCCATTCGGAGGTGCTCAGCATGCCGGAGACACGCTGCGGTGTGAGGTCAGGCTTCGGGTCGCGATAGGACGCGCGTCCGTTGCCGGCACATTCCACAAAATGTGTGCGCGTCACCTGCGGAAACCGTTTGATGTCGTCCACCGAGAACGTCAGCGGTCGATCAACCAGCCCGTGAATGGTGAGCGTATGCCGCTCGGGGTCGAGCGCCGGGATGCCCGCGTGATGTCGTTCAAAGTGCAGATCGGACGGCGTGATGTTGCCGGTCAGATCTTGCAGCGGCGTGAGTGAACTGCCCACGGTGTCGCCAAACGGGGCACGCGTCGGCGCATGGAACGGCGACCGCGCGCCGAGCTGCGCCGTGGGTGCGCCCTGCATCGTGGTGGCGTCGAGCGGGACCTGGGGGCGCGGCACCGGCGGCGGTGGCGCGATCGAGGAGCCCGACGATTGCGCGGCGGGCGACACCGGTGGGGCAGCTTGTCCTGCTGACGTCCGTGGCAACGCGGCCAGCGCCGCACCACCAAGCAGTCCTGCCGTCCCGGCCAACATGTCGCGGCGCGAGAGCGCCGGGGACGTCGACTCGTCGCGCGACTCGTCGCGCGACTCGTGTTGTTCAGCCATGAATTGGCGCTACCGCGCTGGGCGGCGTATGGAGGGAGGATTGGGGACCAGCGCACCGGCCACGTTCCGGCGCGGAATCAGCGCGGGCGGACGAAACGCCTTGTGGCCTTTCGTGTCATATGGCACATCAGACGGCGCTCCGCCAGACGGCCAGTCCAATTCCTTGCCGGGCGAATCCGGGCGCGGATGCGAGTTGATGTAGGCCGAGAGGTCGAAGGCCTCCTGATCGCTCAACGTTCCCGGTGCGGTCTGCGGCATGTTGTGACGGATGAAACTCGCCGCACGCTCGAGCCGCGTCATCGACGCCCCCACCGAATACGACTGCGGGCCCCACAGCGCCGGCAGCACGCCCACGCCCTGCCCATCGGGTCCATGACAGGTGATGCACTGCTTGGTGGTGTAGAGCGCCTCACCGCGGGCGACGTCCCCCTCGAGCGTATCCGGCATGGAAATCAACCCGTCGGCGCCCGCGATCTTGGTGCCCACCGGGATGTCCTTCGAGATGAACGCCAGGTAGGACAGGATGTCGGTCATCTCGCGGCTGCCGACCGGAATGGCGTTCCCCGCCAGCGATCGCGTGAAGCAGTAGTTCACGCGATCCGCGAGCGCGATCACCGTGCCCGAACGCGGCATGTACTTGGGAAAACGCGCGTGTGAACCGGTGAGTGGCCCCGACTGGGCGCGCAGTCCGTCATCCTGATGGCAGCTCACACAGTTGAGTTTCGACGTGGCATACGCCGGCAGGCTGTCGCGCGTGAAGCGCAGCAGATACAGGCCGCGGCGAATCGACGCCCCCATCGAGTCGTTCGGAATGTCGGCTTCACGTTTGGGTTTCCACGCCGCTTCGCGGAAGGTCACGGCGGCCTCGGCCACGCCTGCGGCCGGTGCACTGGCGGTGGTGTCGGTCGGGCTCGCAGCCGGGGTCCCACACGCGCACGCGGTCGCGGTCAGCAGCGTCGCAAAGGTTCGTCGCGTCAGTTGCGAGCGGAGCATGGGATAGCCTGTGCTTGGATGTCGGAGGCGAAGTCGCCGAAACGCATTGGTCGGGAGAGGAGACGGAGAGGGCGCCGGCCCCGGCGGAGTCGGGGAAATGATACCGTCACGGCGTGATCCTGCCTATCACCGCGACGCACTTCCCCCTCGCGCGGCAACCTCGTCCCAGGGCAGACGGTCGGGCGGCATGTCGCCGGATCGCAGGCTTTTCCGCATACTTGGTGCCCGGCGACCCGCCACACCGGGTGACCACCCCACCACTGGAGCCTCTGCTGAACCGCCTCGCCATCCTGCACGCGACGCCGGAGCTGTCGGTCAACCGGTTCGATCACCCGCCGCACGAGGCGCACGACGACCCCGAGCGGGAGATCGCTGAGCGATGGGCGATCGCCTTCGTTCGGAGTGGCACCTTCACGGTGACGCTCGATGGCGTGCGTCATGATCTCGTCCAGGGAAGCGTATTCATCACCTCTCCGGGGCTGGCGTTCACCTGCTCGCATCAGCAGCAGTGCCCCGACGACGTCTGCCTCTCCATGGGATTCGACGCCCATGCGGTCGCCGACGTCGAACATGCCTGGGCGCGCGCTGGTTGGGCGGCGCGTGTTGCGCCTACCCCTCGTCTGGCGTACGTGCAGCGGCGGGTCGTCCGCGCGGCCGATGGCGGCGAGACATTTGAGATGGAGCGGTGGGCGCTCGCCGCGCTGAGCGCGCTCGACGCGGACGCGCAGGATCCCGGCGCACATGCAGCACGCGCACCTCGCACACACGCACGCGGCCCATACGCCGTGCGACGCGCCGACCTCGACGCGATCGTCGCGGCCTGTGACGCGATCGACGCCGACCCCACACGCCGCTGCTCGGTCGCGGAACGGGCGCGCGATCTGGGACTGACCAGCATGCAGCTCACACATCAGTTCCGCCGGTTTCTGGGTGTTTCACCACACCAGTATGTGGTGCGCGCGCGACTGGTGACGGCGTCGGCGCTGCTTGACGACGGGCACTCGGTCAGTGACAGCTGTTGGCGATCCGGATTCGAAAATCTCAGTCATTTCTGCCGGCAGTTTCAGCGCACCTTCGGCACGCGGGCGTCCGCGTGGCCTGCGATGCCACTCCGCGAAAGACGACGGAAAGTGCAAGCCTTGCTGACGCGTCACACCTAGCTTCGGGGCTCACGCCACTCGAAACACTAGGAGAATCCGATGAAGCGTCGCCTGCACCACGCCTGGCTACTGGCAACCGTGACCATAGCCATCCCCGCGTCGCCGTTCGTCTCACCGGCCGCGGCCCAACCCGCGCCACGCGTCTCAGAAACCTTGCCTGCCGCCGACCTGTCAGCGCTCGAGACGCTTCGGAAAGACGTGTGGGTGCGGTGGTTTGCCGGTGACACGACGGCGTTGCGCCGAGTGCTGAGTCCCGAGTTGGTCGCCATCAGCCCCGATGGCCAGCAGACGCTGCCCGAGTCGCTTGCCGGTGCCGCACAGTTCAAGGCGGGCGGCGGACGCTTGGTCTCGATCACCTTCGACAACGCCTCCATCCATCGATTTGGCGACGTCGTTGTGATGTTCTCGCACTACACGCTCGTCACAGAGAAGTCGAAGACGCCGTCGACACAGAAGGGGCGCGCGACGGAGGTGTTTGTCCGCCGGAATGGGCGGTGGGTGCACACCTCATGGCATCTCGATCAGACGGGATGAACCGTCGTATCCGGCACACCTGACCGTCGGGACAGCAGGACACTCTGCGCGAGCAACACGGCGACGGCGCTCACCACCACGAGTTTTTGCGCGATGACTTGCGTGGTGAGCCCGCGCAGCGACGCGGTGGACGGTGCAAACTGCAGTTCCACCACGTAGACGATCAGCACGACGCTGAGCACCAGCCAGCCGACACCCACTGTGCGTGGCAATCGGGTGTCGGCGAAGGCGGCGCCGGCCAGCAGCAGTGCGACCAGTGGCACGAGGCGAAACGCCAGCACTGTAAAGCGCACGTGCAGCGCCATGTCGCGGTCTTCAGGAGTCAACGCGACCCCGGCAAACGCGACACACACCGCGATGCCCACCGCAATGGCGGCCCGCGACCAGTGTCGTGCACGCGGGACACCGTCATGCAAGCGCCGAACCGCGTTCAGCAACCCCAACGCGCCCGCGAGCAACAGCGCCAGCGCCGACACGAAGCACAGTGCCCCGATCGCATTGCTTCGCCCATCGAACGCCACCGTGGTGCCCAGATCACTCAGAAAGTTCTGCGTGATCGAATACCCGCGTGTGGTGGGATCGAGTTG
>JAGNMU010000518.1 GCA_017991005.1 Gemmatimonadaceae bacterium
GCATCACGCTGTGCCTCACGCTGCGTGTCGCTCTGAACGTTACCCCGCGCGGCGGCGATGCTCCGATTCCAGCGCGGCCTGCACCGCAGGCAGATGCCCCTTCCCGAACAACGACAGTGCGTCGAGTTCGGCGGGCGTCAGCCCCGGAATCTCTCCGCGGAAAGCCGCCTTGAGTGCATTCTGACGATCCTGCGACTTCATCATGGCCTCGGGCGACTCGATCACCACCGGTGTCACGCCGGGACGCGCCTTGAGATGTTCGGCCAGTCGCGACACGTGCGTGGCATAGACTTCGCGCGGCTCGGTTGTCATCGGCAGCCACGCCACATTGAAGATGGGTGGCAGTGTGATGGTGCCCGCGGACGTGGCGTTAGTGGTGGCGACAAACGATCCGTCGGTGCACTCCGTCTCGAAGTCCACCACCTTGCCGGGCAGCTTGCGAAACACCCAGAGCAACAGACGTAGCCCGATGCCTTTGATGCGCGGATCGTACAACGCCGACGTCACCGTACCGTCGCGTGAGACCATCGTCCGCATGAACGTGGGCCGGAGCACGGTGTTGGGGGCGTTGGTGATGGTCCGGTCTTCGATATCGCCAAAACGACGAAAGCCCAATGCCTCAAACGCGGAGGCGGTACGGTCGTACCAACGCAGGTCGAGATGCGAAAACGTCTGTGGGTCGGCCGGCACGTAGTCGTGCGTGGGCTGATAGATCGTCTGCAGACTATCCAGAATGCGCGTCGCGGCGACGGCGGCGGGATCCTGCCGTACGCGCTCTCGCAGTTCGGCGTCGGGCGATTCGGGTCGAGGCGTCATGGACCGCGCAAGTTGGTGGTCGTGTGAGATGGTCGTAACCGAGACGGGCGCCCCGTGCGCGCGGCAACACCCGCCCGTGGCCTTTACTGTCACGCCCGTCGCCAATGCCCACCGCACATGCCCTCCGATCCATCTCGCGCGCGGCCCACGTGCGCCCCAGATTGACAGCGTGACCACCCCCTCCGATCTCATGCCTGCCCGATGAGAGCGTCATTCCGCGAGATCACGCCACTTCCAGGCTCGGACGATGAGCGCGCGCAGTTTGCCGCGCTGCAGCGGAATCTGCCGCAGCTGTTCACACGCGTTTTCCGTGACCGCCACGCACCGCAGACCATCGTCGTTATCCCAAGCCTCACGCTCGACGAAGACGAACTCCGGAAGCTCGAAGGGGCTGCCCACTACGAGGAGCGGCTCCTCTGCTTGCTGATGCTCCTGCGGTTTCCGCGCGCCAATCTGGTCTACGTCACCAGCGAGCCACTGTCGTCGACGATCGTCGACTACTACTTGCACCTGTTACCGGGCGTGCCCCCTTCGCATGCACTCCCGCGTCTCACGTTGCTGTCGTGCGACGATGCATCAACGGCGTCATTGACCGAGAAGATCCTCGCGCGCGGCGATGTGGTGGAGCGCATTCGCGCGATGATCCCCGACGCGATGTCGGCGCATATGACCTGCTTCAATGTGACCGCACAGGAACGCTCGCTCGCGGTCCAATTGGGCATTCCCATTTACGGCTGCGATCCGGACCTTGTCCACCGCGGGTCGAAGAGCGGCAGCCGGGAGATATTCCGTCGGGCCGGTGTTCCACTTCCCTACGGCCATGAGCGACTTCGCGACGCCAACGACATCGCACGGGCACTGGCCGATCTCAAGCGCCACGATCCCTCGTTGCGCCGGGCGATGGTGAAGCTCGACGAAGGCTTCTCGGGCGAGGGCAACGCGGTCTTCACGTTCGACGGCGTACCGGAGTCCACAGTTCGTGCTGAGTCGGCCGACGCACTGGTACGGTGGGTGCACCGTGCGATGCCGTCGCACCTGGATTGCGTGGCAGGAGCGGAGACATGGGAATCGTTCCTGCAGAAGTTCTCAACGATGCACGGGATCGTGGAATCGTTCGTCTCTGGGGACGTCGCCCGGTCCCCATCAGTGCAGTGTCGCATCGATCCGTTGCAGCATGCGACGGTCGTGGCGACGCACGACCAGATTCTTGGCGGATCGACGGGCCAGATCTATCTGGGCTGTCGTTTCCCGGCTGACGAGGCCTACTGCCCCGAACTGCACGAGTACGGATCGCGGGTCGCGCAGGTTCTGGCACAGGACGGTGTCCTGGCGCGATTCGCCATCGACTTCATGACCGTGCAGCGCGATGGGCAATGGCACACCACGGCGATCGAAATCAATCTCCGAAAGGGCGGCACCACCCATCCGTTCCTGATGTTGCAGTTTCTGACCGATGGCGAATACGATACCGCGACCGGGCGCTTCTTTTCGAGCGCCGGGAATCCCTGCTGTTATCACGCCACGGACAATCTGCAGCGCGCCGAGTACACGGGTCTCTCGCCAGAGCGGCTGATTGACATCGCGGTCAACCACGACCTGCACTTCGATGCGGCGACGCAGGAGGGCGTGATGTTCCACCTCATTGGCGCGCTGGCCTCGCATGGGAAGGTTGGCACACTCTGTGTAGGGCGCACCCGCGACAACGCCGAGCGATTCTATACGCAGACCGTGGCCGCACTGGACGTCGCCTGTACGGTGTGATGACCGAGGGTGCGCGACGAGCACGGCGGAAGCCGGATCCTACAGCACCGCCTTTGGCACAAACCGCCTGAACCACAGCGCGACTCGTTTTCCGAACCTGACGCCACCGTCTGGATTGAATTCGGATGTGGTATGCCACGCATTCTCAGGCTGCATATCCACGTCCATTGCGTGCGCGAGCGCACTGGCGATCTTCGCGTCGCGGATCACGGCCAGACATTCGGTGTTGAGGTTCGCGCTGCGCGGGTCGAGGTTGAACGTGCCGATCACCGCAATGTGGTCATCGACCACCATCGACTTTGCATGCAATCCAAAGACGGGTGCGTAGTCGAGCGTGGTCTGCAGCGCACCGGTCATGATCTGGCGCCGCACGGCCGCATCCGGTTTGAACTCGTAGAGTTCTACGCCGATCGCCAGCAATGTTGCTCGCTCGCGTTGATAGCCACTGAACGCGTCGAGATTGTCCGTGGAGGCGAGACTGTTGGTGAGTATGCGCACGCGCACACCACGCGCGACGGCCTCGCGGAAGAGCTGCTGACTGACCGTCGTCGTGACGAGATACGGCGATTGAATGGTCACCGACTTCTGCGCGCCTTTGATCAGGCGGATCAGTTCGTCGGTACTCGCACCGCCGCCACCCAATCCGTCCGCACCCGCGTTCTTTCCCGGCGCATCGGTGACGAACGTGACGCTGTCCGTCCAGACAAGTGCCCCTGACTCTCGAATGCGCTGGAACGTGGCCGGGACGGCGGCGATGCGCTCGCGCACTTGCGGCCAGAAGTTCGAG
>JAGNMU010000519.1 GCA_017991005.1 Gemmatimonadaceae bacterium
TGAGGAACTTGTCCTCATCCGGAAATCGATCCGAGTCGGTCGCGGGGGCCGGGGTGGCCGCCGGTGCGCCAGGTGGCGGCGGCGGGACCGGCGGCACCAGCGCGTCAAAGGCATCGAGCTTGAGATGAATGGGCACCCGCGCGTCGAACAGCGGCAGGGCCAACACGCCCGTTGCCGTCGTCCGCCCGCGCACCGTTGGCGCATCGGGTGCGTCGCCGATCACCGCCACGAAGCGCCGATTCGCCAACGGCGCCTTGCCAAGCGGCAGCGGCGTGCCCGCCGGCGGGTTGGCGGGCGGTGTAGTGGACGGCGGTGCTTCGATGAGAATCTGGATGCCCCACAGCTTGAGATCGCGTTCGCAGGGCGAGTGCAGCGCGATGCCGTGGTAGAACCGGCACCCGAACGTGGTCTCTTCTTCTCCCAGCTCGTCGGCCAACTTCTGGTTTGGTGGTTCGAGCAATCGCTGCCCAGGGTCCACGGCGCGCCCGAATCGCCGACGATGATTCACGAAGAGCGTAGACCGCCGGTCTTTGCCGTTCGACCACTGTCGCGCTTCGCACGCCCCTTCCCCTTGGGCTGCCGTCGGACACGGCCATTGTGCCGGATCGATCACCGTGCCCTTCTGAAAGAGATAAATCACCACGCGGCGATTGGGCTCGTTGGCCGCATTGCGCGCGTCCTTCTGCGTCGCGTCCTTGTCGAACAGCTGCTGCTGCCGCCGCGACATGAGGAGTTGGGGATTGAAACTGCTGCACCCCTGCAACGTCGCCTTCTGCTGACCGCGGCCGAGAAAATCCCGCGATGTCAGGACCGGGAACGAACCTTGTGATTCCGGCTCGCCTAACAAGAACCCCATGTAGCGCGCAAAGATGAGCGCGCGAATGGCGGGCGTGTTGGGCACCGGACTGTTGGCCCCAAGCCCCAGAACTGCGCGCGCCGCCGCCTGTGTTGCCGCGTCGAACTTTCCCGTGATCGACACGTCCGATCCGAGCGCCATCAGCATCAACTGGAGTGACTGCGGGCCCCAGACATCGCCCAGGGCGCCATCCTGATTGCTGAACAACGCCTCCCAGATCGCGATGTCACGAACGAGCACAGCGAAGATCGCGCGCGCGCGCCGTTCACTCAGAATGTGATTGTAGTGCTTCTCCGCTTTCGGGTCTTGCACACTGAAGGTGGGGTCGGCGTGCGCGAAGATGGTCATCGGCGACCCAGGATGCTTCTTGAGCAGCGCGCTGAGCGAGGCGAAGCCTTTGCGCGCCTCGGGTGCCACCACCGAGGAATCGAAGGCGAAATTCGTTTCCTTGAGATTGGCGCACGCGACCACGATCAGTTCCTGGCGAATCGTGTTGTGCGCCGTCGCACGCGTGTCCTGCGTCGGCGCCGTGATGATCGGCAGCGTCGCGCGCGTGGGATTGGTGGCAAAGATCCCCGTCAGGTTCTCATCGACGATGTCGGGGATGAAGATCGACGCCGTCATGCGATGGGCACCGTTTCAGACTTGAGCAGATCGCCGTGCACTCGCGCAATCGTATTGAACGTCACGGGATCATCGGTGCGGCCGGTCGGCTTGAGTCCATGGTCATGCTGGAACTCCTCGATCGCCCACTTGATCTGCTGGGTATCGCCATCGGAAAAGCCGGCGAAGTACCCCATGTTGTTCAAGCGCGCCCGCTGACCTGCTGCGGTATTGGCGGGCTGCAGCGTCCCGACGAGCAGCCGCATCACGGCCACCACCGGCGAGGTGAGCTCGGCCGTCTCGTGCAGCGACAGTTCACCTTCCGACACGTTGATATTCATCTCGACGGAGATTTCACCGTTCGCGTCGGTGACGCGATCAATCGGCCGGGACAGGTCGGGCGTCGGATTGGTGATACTGCGGGCACCAAGCACGAGGTGCACCGCACGACCGACCAGTGGCTTCCGTGTCGCATCCTGCAGCCGGATGTTGAGCAGCAGTTCGTCGGCATTGAGCGTGAAGAGCAACGTCTGGTTGGTCGAACCCGTCGCCACTTTCGCGGCGAGCACGGGCACGGACACCACGTCATCGTCGGCCAGTGTGTTGGGATTGACGCGCAGACGTTTGAGCTCCGCATTCTCCGGCGCATCGAAGACGGTCTTGATGGTCCGAAAGCCGGCGGTCCGTGCCGTGACCAGAATGTGGTCGGTCATGCGTCGACGCTCAGCACCCGTGCACCGCGCGCAGCCGCTGCTGCGTCACCGGACCGCAGCGCCCATCCACGACGAGCCCCTGATCACACTGGAATTCTTCGATGGCCGATCGCATGGTGTTCGTGTCGACGTCCTCCGAATCACCGGCGCGATACCCGAGGTTGTTCAACCGCTCGCGGAAACCGGGCACCGTGGAAACGGGCTGCAGATATCCGATCGTGAGCACCAGATCGACGTCGGGGGCCGTCACGCTGCAGGCGCGTGTGATTGGCGTGATCCGAGTGTCGAGCAGTTCGGCGCTGGCGGTGAAAGCAACCGTCTCTCCATCACAGGCGACGGCCGTGGGAGGAACCGTCACCGGTGTGCCGTCTTCGTGCTGTCGCTTCACGCGGAGTCGCAGTGTGGAGAGTTTTGCCTGAAAGCGGTGCCGCTGCTCCGTCTGGCGATCGGCCACGCCAGGACGGACGGCCGGCAGATGCACAAGATCGCCAGGTGCGAGCACGTGCGGCGACGTGCGCTGCTTGCGTAGCGGCGCATTGTCGGCGTGTTCCCAGATTGCGGCAAACGCGCGAAGGCCGTGCAATGCGGCGACGCGCGCGAGATGGTCGCCTTCCACCGTCTGATAGGCGATCGCCTCGCGCGTCTCTGGCCACTCGGCACTCATCGGCGTCCCGTCCGCCGTTGCCGTGTTGTCATCTCAGTGCCCACCCCAGAGCGCCCGATCAAGATCGGGAAACGAAATCGTGCAGGTGCCCGGATCGAGTCCATCCTCGCGCGCGAAGCCTTGCTCGTTCAGAAATCCCTCGCGCCGCTCGCCCCCCGGCGCCGTGACGCGATAGCGCTCGCGTGGCACAGGTACGCCGGCCTCATCCACGAGTTCGATTTCAATCCACGTTTTCTTCTCTGAACCCGCGACAGGTCGGTCGCCGGGCGCCATCAGTGCAGGGTCCGGTGTGGCCACGCCGCGCGCCGCAGCGAGCTGAGCTTTCACACCCTCCGCGTCGCAGGACATCTTGGTGAACGCGGCGCCCTGCGTGCGAGCTTCCGACATCGTGGCGGCTTGCGCCGAACCTACGCCGCCGCCCGCGTCGCCGATAAAGACCGTGGAGGCCCCAGCACTGATCATGCCGCCATGAGCGGTGGGATCGCCCACGCGCGCGGCAAACTTGCCAGCGATGAGCACGGTGAG
>JAGNMU010000520.1 GCA_017991005.1 Gemmatimonadaceae bacterium
GGATCGCATTTGTGCTCCTGCGTTCGTTCGAACAACTGGCCGACATCTTTGTGCCGGCCTCACTCGTGTTCTATATCCTGAGTGTGGGCGCCATCTTCAAGCTGCGGCAGCGTCCGGACTGGAATCCGTCCATGCGGGTGCCGCTGTACCCACTTCCGCCACTGCTGTTTTGCGGGGCCACCCTCTTTTTGCTGGTCAATGCCCTGATCGACCCCGGCCAGCGTTGGGGCACGGTGGGTGTGTTGGGCATCGTGGCATTGGGCATCCCCGTGTATTACGTGACGGTGGGTCGCCAGAAGCCGTCGGCGTGACCCCGAGACACGGACCCAACGTGACACGCTGTTTACGCGCCGTTCGAGCGGAATTTCTTGCCCGTCGCGACCGGCGGTTCTAGCTTCCTCGACACGTGTCTCCGGCCAAACATCGGAGCGCGTGCAACCCCCTCCACACCGACCCACGGTACTATGCGCCTACAGCGTTGGCTCGGCCTCGCTGCGTTGGCTCTCGCGTTCGTCGCGGGAACCTCGCAGGAATCAGCCGCCCAGGGCCTGACCTCGGGAGCCGTCTCCGGCAGCGTGACGAACGCCACCGGAAAGGCACTCGAAAATGTACAGATCGAAATCGTCAACATCTCGACCGGCTTCAAGGCCGGTGTCATCACGCGCACCAACGGCCGCTATTTCGTTCAGGGCCTCGAGGTCGGCGCGTATAAGGTGACCGCCCGCTTGCTCGGCTACACCCCGCAGTCACGTGAAGTGCGCGTCAATCTTGGCGTGCAGTCGCGCGCTGATTTCGAGATGACCGAAACGGCCGTGCAGCTGGGCACCGTCACGACGGTCGCGCAGATGTCGAGCGGCGCGGATTTCTCATCCTCGCGCCAGGGTGTGTCGACGGTCGTCACCGACTCGCTCATGCGCCGCGGCCCGACGCTGCAGCGTGACTTCACGGATCTCGTGAAGCTGACGCCGCAGGTGTCGAGCACCGCGCAGGGTCCGTCGGCCGGTGGTGCCTACAACCGTCTGAACAACTTCACGGTGGACGGCGCCAACCAGAACGACCGCTTCAACCTCGGTTCGTCGGGCGGACAGCCCGGTGGCGCGACGGCGGGTCGCATCATGTCCATGGAAGCCGTCAAGGAATTCCAGGTGCTCATGAGCCCGACCGACGTGCGCTACGGCAACTTCGCCGGCATGATGATCAACGCTGTCACCCGAAATGGTACCAACACGTTCGAGGGCGGCGCGATCTACATGTTCCGGAACCCGCAGATGGCGGCCA
Source organism: Gemmatimonadaceae bacterium (assembly GCA_017991005.1). Lineage (GTDB taxonomy): Bacteria > Gemmatimonadota > Gemmatimonadetes > Gemmatimonadales > Gemmatimonadaceae > Gemmatimonas. The sequence goes on from JAGNMU010000520.1 coordinate 1,279, forward strand.
ACGTCGAGCAGATCCGTACGTCGGATTTCAAGATCAAGCAGTACGGCTTTACGCTCGGCGGCCCGATCATCAAGAACAAGCTGCACTTCTTCCTGGCGCCTGAGTGGCAGCAGCGGACCGATCCAACGGCTGGTCCGACGATCAATGCAGCGGGAACGGCGATTTCCAACGCCACCACGTCCATTTCGCTGGACTCGATCAACCTGATCAAGTCGATCCTCGCGCCGAAGTTCGATGTGGGCAACGTCGATGTGTTCCGTCGCGCCAATCCGCTGACGAACCTGATGGGCCGGTTGGACTGGTCCATCAACGACGCCAACCGCTTCACGTTCCGCGTGCTGGACAACACCGCCGAGCAGGACGAATACTCGCGCACGTTTGGCGCCATCCGTCCGGACGCCGGGCAACAGTCCGGTGGCCTGCGCATGACGTCGAACTCGTTCACGCGCCAGAACAAGAACCGGTCGTACACCGCGCAGCTGTTCACGAACCTTAAGAACGGGTCCGCCAACGAGTTCCTGTTTGGCTACAACACCGTCGACGACATCCGTCTCGTGCCGGTGAATGCGCCGGAATTGGCGATCGGTGTCGTGCAACAGACCACGGCGGCGCCCTCGGGCACCACGCCGAATTCCGTGGTCTCTGTCGGCACGGAGCGTTTCTCGCCGGGCAACGCGCTCAACCAGAAGATTCTGGAACTCTCCGACAACCTCACCATTCCACTTGGCGCACACACGGTGACGCTGGGCGGCCGGTTTGAAGCGACGGACATCTACAACTTCTTTCTGTCCGGCGCCGCAAACGGTGCGTACAATTTCCGCACCATTGACTCCTTGCGCCTGAACAACCCGAGCAGCTACGCGTTCTCGTATGCCAATGGTGGTGACATTGCCGCGGCGTTCAAGGGCAACCAGTTGTCGGCGTACCTGCAGGACTTCTACAACATCACCAACAACTTCTCGATCACGGCCGGTGTGCGTCTCGACCTGCCGTCGTTCCAGAGTGCGCCGTTGCAGAACGACAGCATTACGGCCGCATCCAACGGCGCCTTCCGTACCGACTACAAGATCAAGACGCAGGCCATGTGGTCGCCGCGTGTCGGCTTCAACTGGGATGTGGGTGGCACGCAGTCCCTGCAGATCCGCGGTAACGTGGGTGTGTACACAGGACAGACACCGTACATCCTGATCGGTAATGCGTACGGCAACACGGGATTGGGCGGCGTGACGGTGACGTGCAACGGCTCCACGGCCACCACGAAGGTTCCCGCATTCACGACAGACATCACCCAGCTGCCGAAGTCGTGCGCCGGACAGCCATCGCCGACTCCCGGGACCGCCGGTACGGTTGGCGTCAATATCAACGATCCGAACTTCAAATACCCGCAGAACCTCACGGCCACGCTCGGCTTCGACAAGCAGCTCCCGGGCGGCGTGGTGTTCACCTTTGAAGGTCTGTATCGTCGCGAGCGCAACGCGCTGTACGTGCGCGATCTGAATCTCAAGGGCCCGCGTCTGGTGGGTGGCGTGCCGTATCGCGACGCCAACGGCCGCGTCCTGTTTGCCGATACCATCACGGTGTCCGCCAATGGATCCGCGACGATCGTGAACAACAATCAGCTGGTGATTCCCAGCACGCGCCTGATCGGCTCCAACCGGGTGCGCTTCTCGGAAGGTGCGATCCAGCTGACGAACGCGACCGCCGGCTACAACTACACGTTGAGCGGTCAGCTGCGGAAGCGTTTCAACCGCACGTTTGAAGGCACGGCGGCCTACACGTACAACCAGGCCAAGGACGTGCAGTCGCTCACCTCCGACCGCGCGGTCTCCAACTGGCGCAATGGCCGTCAGTTTGCCGGCGCCGAGTACGAGCCAGACAACGCGACGACGTCGAACTTCGAACGCCCGCATCGCATCATGATGTTCGGCACGTACACCGCGCCATGGGTCAAGAACCAGACCGACGTCACGTTCTACTTCGAAGCGGTGTCCGGCAATTCCATCACGTATGTCACCAACAACGACATCAACGGCGATGGCATCGCGGGCAACGATCCGATCTACGTGCCGACCAACGC
>JAGNMU010000085.1 GCA_017991005.1 Gemmatimonadaceae bacterium
TCCATCTGACGGATCAGATTGATGCCACGATCTTTGTACTCCACCGGGTATTCGGTGCGCAGTTCCCCGAGCAGTGCTGACAATCGCGCGCGCGCCTGGGCGACGGTGACGCCCGGCGCAAGACGCGCAATGACGTTGTTGAAGTTGTTGCCGCGGTTCTCGAAATCGCTGCCACTTCCCGGGCGAATCTGCTCGAGCTGCATCAGCGGCACCCACAACACCGGCTGCACCATCGGCATCGCCCCGCCAAAGTCGGCGGGTGCCACACCAACGATCGTCATGGCCTGTCCATTCACCGGAATGCTGCGTCCGATGACCTTCTCATCCGATGCAAAGAGACTCTTCCAGGCGCCGTAACTGATGACCGCCACGGGATGCGCGCCTCGCCCGACATCTTCGTCGGGCGTGAACATGCGACCGCGCAGGGCGTTGACGCCCAGTACCGAAAAGAAATTCGCGGAGACCATCTGTGCCGCCACATTCTGCGGCGGTCCGTCGGCCGTGATGTTGACGAACTGAAACGACCACAACGCCACGCCGCTGAAGACGCCCTTCGTCCGATCGCGCAGATCGACGTAGTGCGGAATCGAATTCGAGTTGAATTGTTCGCCGCCCGGTGACGTGCGATAGAGCTGCACCAGCGACTCCGCATCCCGGACGCCGGCCAGTGGACGCAGCAGCATCGCGTCCACGGCGGCGAACACCGCGGTGTTCAGGCCGATCCCGATCGCCAGGGTCAGCACGACCACCGTGGTGAACAGCGGGCTCTTGATGAACATGCGACCGGCAAAACGCAGGTCGTTCCGGAAGGTCGCCAATGAACCAGGCGAGCGCGGACGGACGTCGGACATGGCAGGGAGTGCGTTCGGGTGTCGAACGGCGGGCGGGTCAGCCAGTTCTACGGCCCGCCACGGACAAGAGTTACAGCCCGCTGTTAACGCAGCGGTTCGTCCCTCGTCCATTCTTTCGGATGTTTGACGCTCTGAGGGTATCCCTCACTCGAACCAGGAGAACCACCCATGCTCAAGACCCTCGGAATTCTGTGTGCCGCTGCTGCCATCGCCTGTGCCCCCGCCCGTGTCGCTGCCGTGGCCGATTGGGACCTGCTGGGCTCCCGCCAGGTGAACGATCGGGCGGATCATGACGTGATCCAGGTGTCGGCGAGCCGCGGCGACTTCAAACGCGTCAAGTTCACGGTCCGCGGGGCCTCCGTCGACTTTCATCGGGTCGTGATCCACTTTGGCAATGGTGATGATCAGAAAGTCGAGATGCGCAACACCATTCCCGCTGGCGGCGAATCACGTGCCATTGACCTCGAAGGGAAAGACCGTGTCATTCACAGCATCGAGTTCTGGTACGATGCCAACACCATTCGCGGGCGGCGAGCGCAGGTGCGCGCCTTCGGCTTGCGATAGGCGTCGACTCGCCAACACGCGCAGACGATGAGCCACGGTGCGTACCGCCGTCGCTCGCGTCTGCGGCTCGTGGCCTTTGCCGCACTCACCATCGTGCTGGGTCTTGCTTCGCGCCAGTTCCCCGACCGGCTGCCATCCGTGGTCGCCCTGTACGGCGGCGACACACTCTGGGCGACGTTGATGTTCTGGCTTCTGGCCCTTGGCCGTCCCTCCGCATCGACAGCGGCCATCGCGGCGGCCGCGCTCCTGATATCGGTCGCGGTGGAGTTGAGCCAGCTCGTGCATGTCGGCTGGCTCAACGCAATTCGGGCCAACCCGTTTGGAGCGCTCGTCCTCGGGCAGGGATTTCTGTGGTCGGACCTCCTGTGTTACGCCGCGGGCGTGGCCCTGGCCGCGGTCCTCGACCGGCACACGTCCTAGGAACGCCGCCAGACGACCTCGGCGTGCGAAACGGGTCGACGGGTCAATTGATCCCTTTCGCATGATGACCTGCCGATTCTAGCTTACGGTCGTGATCCGACCCGTCTGGCTCCGCGCTCTGACTGCCCTCTGGGGCATCTGGTTCGCGACTGCGCTCACCGAGCCAGCCGGCCTGCTCGCCTGTCCGATGCACTCGGGTCAGACGGAGATGGCATCCGGCGCGGTGGCCCATGACAACTCGGCGCCAGCGGCCCACGAGGGCATGGCCGGAGACGCCCACGCCGGACACGGATCGACTCCAACACGCGCCGGCGACTCCGCCCCTGCCCCTGCGGATCACCATTCTTGCACTTGCCTCGGGCAGTGTTGCAGCATGGCGATCGACGCGCTCAGCGAAGGGGCGGACGTGCTGTTGCCGATGCAGGCGTCGCGGATCATCCGCACGCCGCGTCCCACCGCCGTTGCACATATCGCGACCCCGGTCGAACACAGTCGGCCATTCGCCATCGGCCCGCCCGCGCTGATCGGCTGACCTCGCCCAATCCCCCGTCTTCGCGTCGGTCATGCGCGCAGACGTCGTGGTATCGCTGTCGGCGAGCGCAACACCTTCACTCTACAGAGATCGCACCCCATCGGCCCGCCGATCGTGGGACGCGCATGTCCGCCGCCCTCTTCGAGCCGGACACGCGACTCCGCACACGATCGTCTCGCGACCACCCGGGTGTGCGCCTCTGTCTTCGGATGCCGTTGGATCCGCCACAGTCGACACACAGACACTCATGTTCCGTTCTGCTTCACTCGGGCGCGCGATTTTCGCAGGCACCTGTTTCCATCTCGCCGGTTCCCTGGCCAACGCGCAGGGCCAACCGCCGGTCAAAGACTCCTCCGCACGCGACTCGGTGACGAGCCTGCTCGGCCTCAAGATTACGGCCGATCGCGACACCCGCTCGACGCTGACCAAACTGACGTTGCCGGTCACGGCCAGCATCACGGCGCAGCGGGTCCAGGAAACCATCAACCTCATGGACACGCAGGATGCCGTCAAATACCTGCCGAGTGTGTTCATCCGCAAACGCAACAACGGCGACACGCAGTCGGTGATGGGCACGCGTGTCTGGGGTGTGAGTTCCAGTGCTCGCAGTCTGATTTTCGCCGACGGCGTACCGCTCTCGGCATTGATTGCCAACAACAACACGATTGGCGGTCCGCGATGGGGACTCGTCGCGCCGGAAACGATCGAGCGGGTGGACATGATGTACGGTCCGTTCAGCGCGGCGTATGCCGGGAACTCGATGGGCGCTGTCATGGAGATCACGACGCGCTCGCCCGAGAAGCTCGAAGGGTCGCTCACACAAACACAAACGGTCATGCCGTTTGATCTCTACGCCACCCGGCAGACATACGGCACCTCGCAGACCTCGGCGCGCGTCGGCAACCGGTTTGGCAAGCTGACGGTGTCGGTGAGCGGCAACTATCAGGACAGCAGAAGCCAACCGTTGACCTACGTCACCAGCGCCACGTTTCCCACGGGTACGACGGGAGGCTTCCCGGCCACGAACAAGCTCAACGCTCCGGCCAACGTTCTCGGGGCCACGGGCCTGTTGCATACGCAGATGTTCAACGCCACTGGGCGCGTGGCGTACGACATCACGCCGTCCGTGCGCGCCGCGTACACCTATGGCTTCTGGCAGAACGACGCCGACGCAGCGACGGACACGTACCTGCAACGCGCCGGCGCACCGACCTACGCCGGCCAGTCGGGGTTTGCCAGCGGCACGTACGGTCTGCTGCAGCAGCATACGTCGCAGAGCCTCTCGATTCGCAGCGACACCAAGCGCGATTGGGACTTTGAAGTGGTCGGCACGGCCTACAACATGGACATAGATCGCCAGCGTTTTTCGTCGAGCGCTGCGACCACCGGATTGACCCTTGGCAACGCTGGCCGCGTCGCGGTGCTCTCCGGTACCGGCTGGCAGACGGCCGACGCGAAGGCCGCGTGGCATCGCGGCGGCGCGCTGGCGTCGCACACCGTGTCATTGGGCGCGCATGTCGATCGCTACACGCTGGTCAATCCGACGTTCAATACCACCGACTGGACCGCATCGAATCCGGTGACGACCACGGTCGCCTCCCGCGGTGATGGCAAGACGCAAACCAGCGCACTGTGGGCGCAGGATAGCTGGCGGATCACCCCAACCGTGCGTCTCACTGTCGGCGGTCGATATGAGCAGTGGAAGGGGTATGATGGGCTCAACCTGAACGGCAGCACGACGGTGGTGCAGCGCACCGTCGACGCCGCACGATTCTCGCCCAAAGGCACATTGGTCTGGACGCCGTCGGATTGGCAGCTCTCCGCCTCAGTGGGTAAGGCCTACCGGTTTGCCACGGCCGCCGAGTTGTACCAGCTCGTCACCACCGGCGCCACGTTCACGTCACCCGACCCCACGCTCAAGCCCGACAACGTGCTGGCGACGGAGCTTCGCGTTGAACGCGCGTTCGGGAAGAGCCGCGTGCAGCTCTCGCTCTTCAACGACGACGTGCACGATGCCATCATTTCGCAGTTCAAACCGCTCGTGGCCGGCTCCAACACCTTCTTTTCGTACCTCTCGAACGTCGATCACGTGCGTGCGCGCGGCGCGGAACTCGTGCTGAGTGAGCGTGACGTGCTGATCCCGGGGCTCGAACTCTCGGGAAGCGCGACCTATCTCGACGCGAGAACACTGGCGACGTCGGGACGCGCGAGCGCGACGGCGCCGGCGAACGCAGCCATTGGCAAGCGGCTCCCCAACATTCCGGATTGGCGTGCACATTTTGTGGCGACGTACCGGCCGGTCTCCCGACTGGCGATCTCGGCTGGCGGTCGATACAGCGGCGCCCTCCCCACCACGCTCGACAACGCCGACGTAAATCCGAACGTGTATCAGGGTTTCAGTGCGTGGTTCGTGGCGGACGCGCACGTGAACTATCGCGTCAGCGATCATCTCAACGCGTCGTTGGGAGCAGACAATCTGCTCAACCGCACGTACTTCCTGTTTCATCCCTTCCCGCAACGCACGTTCTCCAGCAGTCTCAAGGTGTCCTTCTGATATGATCTCGCGCTGGCCGTTCGTTCGTCGTCGCCTCGTGGTCGCGCACGCGGCCTGCGTCACCGCGCTCGCGGGGCTTGGCTGCGGACGGCCAGCCGAGTTGCGCGCGCCCGCCATCGGCGCTGCCGCGCCGGAGTTCACCGCGATGGATCTCGACGGCAATCCCGTCACCCTCGCCGCACTCAAGGGACGCGTTGTCGTGCTGAACGTCTGGGCCACCTGGTGTCGCCCATGTCTCGAAGAGATTCCGCAACTCGAGGCGCTGCACGAAGCGCTGGGTGCGCAGGACATGACGATGGTTGGGGTCAGCATCGATGCCGCCGGCATGGGCGCCGATGTGAAGGACTTCATGACCGAGCACAATATGCGCTACACCGTGTGGCTCGATCCCGATCACAACTTCTCTCTCAAGTTCCTCACCATGGGCGTGCCGGAGACCTTTGTCATCGACCGCGCCGGCGTCATTCGCGCGCGTACCATCGGTGCGCTGCGCCCCGGCGACAGCACGGTGGTGACCGCCGTGCGCGCGGCACTTGCCAGCACGACGCCGTGAGACTCCCACTCATGACCATTCACATTCGAGCGCACGCATGACACCGATCTCGTGGGTCCACCGCTCGACCGCCGCGTGGCTGACCATCGCCGCGTTGGGCGCGACGTCGCTCTTCGCGGCGCCGGTTTCGCAGGCACAACAGACGACGACACTCGCCGTCGACGGTCGCACCAGCGCCAATCCCACCGTTGCCGTGGATGGCGCGTTTGTCGCCGTGGTCTGGTCTGCGGCGACCGTCTCCAGCATGGACATTTACGCCGCCGTCAGTCGCGATGGCGGCGCGACATTCTCCGCACCCGTGCAGGTCAACGCCGTCGCCGGCGAGGCCCGCGTGAGCGGTGAAGAACCACCGCGGGTCGCGCTGGTCTCACGAAAGGGCGCAGCGCCGGAGATCGTCGTGGTGTGGACCGCGCGCGCGGGTGCGAACTGGAAATTGCTCACCGCGCGCTCCACCGATGGCGGACGCGCCTTCGGCGCCGCCACAGCCGTACCGGGCAGCGCCGGCGACGGGTCGCGTGGCTGGCAGTCGCTCGCCGTGGATGCACGCGGCCGCGTGTCGGTACTCTGGCTGGATCATCGCGGCACGGTGGTGGCCGACTCGATCCACAAGCACAGCATGGCGGCCGGCGGAGCACCCGCGTCGGCATCGCCGATGCCCAAGGCCGACCCCACCGAACGCGCCGGACTCTCCGAGTTGTACTTTGCGCCGCTCAATGGGAGTAAGGCCACATCGATCACGAAGAGTCCCTGCTACTGCTGCAAAACGGCGATGGTTGCCGACGGCGACAATCTCTTCGCGGTGTGGCGACATGTCTTTCCCGGTGGGCATCGCGATATCGCGTTCACCCGCTCGTCCGACCGCGGCCGCACCTTCTCGGCGCCGACACGTGTAAGCGACGACCTCTGGAAGCTCGATGGCTGCCCGGACAACGGCCCGTCACTCGCCGTCGACCGCACGCATCGCGTGCACGTCGCGTGGCCAACGCCGGCCGACGGCAAGACGATGTCGGACATGGCGTTGTTCTACGCCGTGTCACGCGATGGAAAAACCTTCGGCCCACGCACCCGCATTCCCACACGCGGACCGGCGCAACATGTGCAGCTGGCCATCGGCACCGATGGCACGCCGGTTCTCGCATGGGACGAAATCGTCGACGGCACACGTCGACTCGGTCTCGCTCGCGCCTTCGTCAGTCCGGCAGGCACCGTGACATTCACCCCCGTGACACCACCCGACGCAGGCCCCGGCCAATGGTACCCCGCGCTCGCCTCCGCACCGACAGGTGCGCTGGTCGTCTGGGTGAAGCAGCTCGACAAGGGCAGCAGCATCGGCGTGGCACGCGTGCGGTGAGCTCGCGGGGGACACGCGCTTCCGCTCAATTGACCGTGAAGTTGGAGTCGCAGAGGCGCAGGGGACGCAGAGGACGTGCGGTCGACATGTTGAGCGATAGCTCGGCCAGCGCTCCATCGAAGTCGCGTGGTGGAGTACGTCCCTCTGCGTCCCCTGCGCCTCTGCGTCTCCAATTGCCACAGTCTTCCGCGCTTCGACTTCGCCTGCAGGACACAGCATTGAATCATAAGCCCGCGAGGTGCTGACGGACGTGTGACATCGCGATCTATCGTGCCACATGCGAAGGAAGCAAGATCCCAGGCACGCAGACGCGGAGATCAATGCGATTACCGGAAGCATCGTCGATGCTGCCATTGAAGTTCATCGCGTTGTCGGGCCGGGCGCCCTCGAGAGCTCTTACAACCTCTGCCTGGAGGCGGAACTTCTCATTCGAGGGTTGCATGTTCGTTCTCAGGTGCCGCTCGCGCTTTTCTACAAGAGTATCCGAATCGAGGGCGGCTATCGGTTGGATCTCGTCGTCGATCGGCGAGTTGTGGTCGAGCTCAAGGCCGTTGAGCGAGTGCTCCCCGTTCATCATGCGCAGCTTCTGTCGTACTTGCGGTTGGGTGGATACAGCGTCGGCCTATTGCTCAACTTCCGTGTCGCGCGCATGATCGACGGGGTTGTCCGTGTGGTGAACAATTATCAGCCACCGACAGGTGATCCCGTGTGATCTCTTGGTGATGGGCCGGCTTTCGTTTCTTGTCGGCTCCTTCTTGTCGGGCAGCAAGTCCTCGCCTTTTCCAGCAGAACAACCGCCAGTGGGACTGCCGGGACACGGCGATCGCGGGCAGCGACGCCCTGGTCGCGCGCGTTTCAACCCACGTCCGGAGACCGATCGATGTCGGACCCTGCACGCGACGAAACGCAGGACACTATCACGCGCTTCCTCCACGCGCTGAACGAAGATCGTGCGGCCGACGCACAGCGCATCCTCGACGCATTCCCCGACTTGCCTCAGCGCAGCATTCATGCCGCGGCCGCCGTCGCGGACGCGCAGGCGCTGGCGCAGTGGCTGGCTTCGGACAGGACACTGGCGACGCAGCCCGCCGCGGACGGACCGGAGCCAATCATTTATGCCAGTCACGGCGCGCTGCAGTCGTTGTGCGGCGTTGGCGACGAGGCGCGAACGCGCACCATTGAACTGTTGCTCGACGCCGGTGCCAGTCCCAATGCCTTCGTGCAGATCGAAAACCCGCCCGAGGCCCGGATTCCCGCGTTGTATTTTGCCTGCGTCTCGGGGAACACCGCGGCTGCGCGCGTCTTGCTCGAGCGCGGCGCCATTCCCGATGATGGCGAAAGTGTGTATCACGCAGCCGAACACAATCATCGCGACTGTCTCGCACTGCTGCTCGCACACGGCGCCGATATCAGCGCACGTCACGAGCTGTGGGGCAACACGCCACTCTACTTCATCTCGGGCTACAAGGAGACGCACCCGCTCTGCGCGTCGGCAACGCTCGGGATGGCGTGGCTGCTCACCCACGGTGCCGACCCGAACGAACGCAGCGATCTCGCCCGTCAATCGAACGGTATGGCCGGCACCGGCGAAACACCGCTCCACCGACTCGTGCAGCACGGACGCGGTGTGGATGTCCTGCGTCTGCTCGTTGACCATGGCGCCGATATCAATCTTCCGCGCCACGACGGCAGGACACCGCTGTCACTCGCCATACGCACCGGCAATACGGCGGCCGCTGACTACCTCGCCGCGGTTGGTGCCGATGCCACGGCGTTGACGGCGATCGATCTGTTTCTGGGTGCGTGCCTGCGCGCCGACGTTGCCGACGTGCGCGCTCGCGTCGCGCAGCGGCCGGACCTGATAGCTTCACTCACCGCTGATGACCGTCAGGTCATCGGGAACGCGATCGAGGCGGGGCATGCAGAGAGCGTGTCGTTGATGCTCGATCTCGGTTGGTCGCTGACCGACGAAAGTCCATGGGGCGGTACACCCTTGCACTGGGCCAGTTGGTACGGCCGCCCGTCGATCGTCCGGCTGCTCCTCACGCAGGGCGCGCCGGTGGATGCGCGCGACCGCATGTATGGCAGTTCGCCGCTTGCCTGGTGCTGTCACGGATCGACGTTCGGTCGCCCGCGCCACGACGCGGATTATCTCGAGGTGCTCGACCTGCTGCTCGACAGCGGCGCGGAACGTGCCGCCTCGGTCAACCGGTGGGGAGAGTTGCCCGAGCACATGGCAAGCGTGGCGGTCGCGGCCCGTCTCCGTGGACGCGGGTTTGCTGTGTAGGCAGCCTGCGGTCGGACGGACGAGCTTGCCGTTTCGTCCCGCAGGGCGGAATTTTGGCGCCGTAACCGGCTGCCCTTTTCTCGCTGAGGTTCCCTGTGGCGTTCTCGCGAATTTCGATGTCGTCTGTTCGCTCCGCTGTGCGCGTTGTGCTGACCGCGTTTTCACTCGGCGCCTGCGGTGGCGGTGGCGACGGCGCGGCCCCCCCGGCGCCGGCGCCGTCCGGCAGTTACACCTTGAGCGTCTCTGGCACCACACCGACCACGATTGTGCAGGCCGGATCGGGAACCGCAACCGTCGACGTGGCGCGAACGGGCTCCTTCGCGGGGGCGGTGTCCATCAGCGTCGAAGGCGCACCAACCGGCGTCACCGTCACGCCCTCCACCGGCACCATCGCCAGTGGCAGCACCAGCGCGACGCTCGCGATAGCTGTCTCGCTCAACGTGCCAGCGGGCACGTATCCACTGACGGTTCGCGGCCAGGCCTCGGGTCAAACGGACAAGACCGCAGCGCTGTCGCTGGTCGTCGTCGTGCGCCCCGCGTCGATTTCGTTGACGCGTGCCACCTCGACGGCCATTAGCGCAAACGCCGGCGGTCAGCCCGTCAACTTCACCCTCGTGCTCGGGCGCATCGAATACCTTGGCGATGTCACGTTCGATCTGGCCACCCCACTGCCCAGCGGCGTCACGATCGCCTTTGCACCCACGTCGACCTCCGGCAACTCCACCACGGCGACGATTACGATGAGCGCATCCGCAGCGGCCGGCAGCTATAGCGCCGAGATTCGCGCCTCCGGCACGGGTGTGACGCCAGTTGTGCTGTCCGTTCCCTTCACGGTCGTCGGTGCGGCCAGCCTGTCGCTGTCACTCAGCCGCACCACCCTCTCGATGGCGCAGAATGGCAGCGGGGTCACGTCTCTCTCGCTGACGCGTACCAACATGACCAACCTGCCGGTCACGCTCAGCATCAGTGCATTGCCGGCCGGTGTCACGGCCACGTTCGCGGATAATCCCGTGTTGTCCAACGGGACCGCGCTGAACGTGGTGGCGGGACCGGCCACGACACCGGGATCCTATCCGCTCACCATCAACGCCACATCGACGGTCGGCGCGGCGGCGTCCGTCAACATGACGCTGATCGTGACCGGCGCAAACACCAGTGGCAACATGTCGATCCGCTTCTGCGGTACGGCCGCCGACATTCCCATCTGGCTCGGGTTCGCGCCGGGAAACTCGTGGACGCGCATTCCCATCGGTGCCAACAACACGTTCACGTTCGATTTCGGGTCGCAGGGAACCGTCGCGTGGGTCACCCAGCGCGGGGCCGACGACTTCCGCATCAACATCGTGGCCGGCACACTCGATGAAGTCGCGGTGATCGCCGCCTCACAGTGCGCCTCACCGTCGAATCGCACGGCCAACGGCATCGCGAGTGGATTGGCAGTCACGGATCAGGCACAGATCGTGTTCGGGCCGCGCAGCGCGACGACGGCTCCGACGTTCGCGGCGCCGAACTTTTCGTTCACGCTGCTCCCCGACGGTGCGCTCGATCTCGCGGCCACGCGTTCCGCCGTCGACATTGCCGCCGGTGCGCTGACGGTGAACAAGGTCATTCTGCAACGCGCGCTCAATCCGGCCAGCGGCGGATCGATCGGTACGCTCGACTTCAATGGTGCATCCGCCATCGTCCCCGAACAGAAAACCATCACCGCGCAGGGGCTGGTTGGCGGCGAGCAGCTGCTGTTGAGTTCCGCCTTCCGCACGGCGGCCGGCACATCGATTTCACTGGGCAGCGCGCTCGTGGCGACAGGCACGAGTGGTCCGATACGGCATCTGCCCGCCGCGGCGGTGCAAAGCGGCGACCTGCACACCCTGCAGGCCTCCGCCATCACGACATCGGGCGGCTTCTCCATCGAACGCACGGTCACCCAGACGGCGTCGACGCCCGCCGCCACCACACTCGTGTTCGGCGCCGTGCCCACCGATCCCAACGTGATTTCGGCGGCCTCGAACGGGAGTCGCGTGCGTTTCTCATCCTTCATTCCCTTCCAGTCCGATTACACGCGGCTCTACATGACCGCATGGATTCAACAGTCGGGCGGCACACGACGGGAAGTCATGATGACGGTGACGGAAACGATGGCGGCGATCACCACCGGAAACCTTGGCGTCAACGCCCGGCTGGCGTGCCCCAATTTCGATAGCGCCCCCGGGTGGGATCCGGTCTGGGAGAACCGTCCGGGACTGGCGGCGACGTACTTCGTCAGCGCCAGCGGCTGGAGTGTGACGGGCGGCATCGCGGCGCCACTCACCAGCGGGACGGTCACGAAGAGCTGGTCCCGGACGGGGCCAATCCAGTGACCATCCGAACACGTTCCCGTACCGCTGACGAAACCTGATGCCCCCGGCGCGCCGTAGGGTTGGTATCACCTCTGCCGGAGCCCGTCCGTGTTGAACCTGATTCTCAAGCTGATGGTCCTGCGACCGCTGTTGTCGATGGCGATCTTCGGCATTCCGATCCTGACGCTCATCCTCGTCGGACTCTTCGCGCTGGCGGCACTCAAGATCGTCATTTTTGTCGTGATTCCGATCGTACTGGTGGTCTGGTTGGTGCGACGGTATCGCAAGCCGGTTGCCACTATCTAGGGCGGTATTGGCGCGATAGGCGCGCGCCTTGATCGGGGTCATGTCCCATGAGAAGCTTCGGGACATGACCCCTTTTCCGTTGGGACCGTTTCCGTTTGGCTGGACGCACTATCTCGTCGGCGGCCTCTGCATCGGCCTTGGCGTTGCCACGCTCTTCTGGCTCACCGGTCTGATCGGTGGCATGAGCTCCGTCTATACGAGCACGTGGTCGTACGTCGTACAGCGACCTTTCTTTCAGCAGTCGGCGATGGTCGGCAGTCGACGCTGGCGATTGGCATACGCCGCCGGACTCATTGCGGGCGCATCCTGCTGGTGGATGTTCTTTGGCCATGGTAGCCGCGTCGCGGTGTCGATCTCCCCATGGCAATTGCTTGGCGGTGGCGTGCTCGTTGGGTATGGCGCGCGCCTGTCTCGCGGTTGCACATCGGGTCACGGTATCTGCGGACTCGCGTCACTCAATCTGCCATCACTCGCGGCGGTGCTCACCTTCATGGCGACCGCGTTCATCACCGCCAACCTCTCGGCGCGCCTGTTCGGTGGTGGATGAGATGACCAGTTCCATGTATCCAACACCGTCGACGGCAGACCGTGTGCCGCTGTCGCCTGCACCGGTGGAAGCTCCATCGCGTATCCTTGCCGCCGCGCTTGGTGCGGGTGCGTTATTCGGCTTCGGTCTCGCGTTCTCGACCATGATCCGACC
>JAGNMU010000086.1 GCA_017991005.1 Gemmatimonadaceae bacterium
GCAGCCGATCCACCGCGCCCGGCTCCGGCATCTGGCCCAGGGCATCGGCAAGGTCTGCCGTCATCCGCCCGAGCTGGTCACTGGTCTCGCGCCACGTGTCTACCAACGTCTGCGCCGGCGGGTCGATCCGCGCCATGGCGCCGCGTAGGTCGCCATACGTGTCAATCAGGGTTTGCGCCTGCGCCGTCAGTGCGTCAATGCGCGCCTCTTCGGCGGCTTTGAGCTGCGCGTAAGCGTCGACCACGGCTTCGACCACGCTTACCTGCTCTTCGGCCGCTGCGGTCTGCTCCTGCGTCGTCACGAGGCCGTCGAGCATCGTGTCGACCAGCCGCGCAAAACCCTCGATCATCTGGTCGGTGGTGCCGTCGATCGACGCCACCTGCGTGCGCCACGGCTCCTCGAAGCTGCCCGCGATTGCGTCGATCCACTGGCGGACGAACGCATCCGGCGCCGCCGCAAGCTCGCCGCGCAATTCGCCTTTCGCCAGGCTGCCGAAGAACGCGCCGCCGGACGTGCCGCCGTCATAGGCCTGCGGCATGCCGGGCAAGGCCTGCCCCGACAGGTTGACATTGACCCCCGCCAGCCGGGCCAGCGATGTCAGCGTGGCGTCGAGCGCGTCGAACGCGCCGAGGTACTGCTGTACCTGCTCATCGCTCATCACCTCATCTGCGCGGCGCGTGAGGTTGCCCACCTGCAGGCCGCTCGCCAGCGTGCGGGTGTTCTCCCAGTCGCCGCCACTGGTCATCGTGCCCGTGCCGAGCCCGAGTTTCACGCGCTTGCCGGAGAAATCGGAACCCCCGATCATGCGGTCGATCGCCTCGCCGATCGACGCGCCGGCGAAAGCGCCCACGGGGCCGAATGCCGAGCCGAGGAAACCGCCGCCCGCACTCAGCAGCCCGCCCGTCGCGCCCACGCGCGAGTCCATGAGCGAGCCCGTCAGGTACTTGCCGCCAAACCCCGCCGCGGCCGAAATCCCCAAGGACTTGAGCGCCTCCGCGCCCGTGGCGCCGGACAAGCCAAAATATTTTCCCATCGCGGCGCTTTCAAGCTTACCGAGACCCAGCTTGCCCGCCAGGTCGCCCAACAGGCCATAGGCATTCGCGGCGCCCCCGGTGGCAAAGCTCTTGCCTGCGGAGAGCAGGCCGCCGAGCCCGCCGCCTGCGCTGCCGCTGGCGCCGCCCATGCCCAGCGCCGCGCCGATCTGCATCACGATCGGCCGCGTGATCGCCATGTGCGCCAGCTCGGCGAGGAGCTGCGAAAAGGCGTCTTTGAGCGAGTCCGCGAAGTCTTCGAAGCCCCCGCCGATGTTGAGCCACATATCGGCAAAGGCGGAATCCACGCGCTCGACGGCGCCCTGTAGCGCATCGGCCCAGGGGTCCGCGACCTTCTCCGATTCGCGGATAGAAGTCGTCAGTGAGTCAACGGCTTTTTTCGATTCCCACAGGCCTTTGTCAGCTTCCCCTTTTTGGACGATCGACAGCATTTCGTCTTCACGACGATCCTTTTCGGCCTGCGTCAGTTTCGTCGTTGATGTCGTGAGTGCGCGGGTTACCGTCTCCGCGTCGCGGCGCGTGTCGGCTTCCTTTTTCGTTGCTTCGGCAGAATGGCCCGACGCAACGTTGGCAAACTTCTGCTCGACAACGAGTAGCTTCAGCGCATCGCGCTGCTGCATCAGCGCCGCCAGTTTCTCGTCGAGCCCCCGGCGCATCTCCGGGTTCTGATACCACTTGCGCTCGGTCTCCATGAGGCGCACGGTCTCGACGATCTGCGCCTGCACTTCCTCCAACGAGGTCGTGCGCCACTCCTGAATCGCCGCGCCCGCCTTGCCGAAGGATGTAGCCATCGTCACGGCAGCATCACCAATCAGGCTCAGGCCCGAGGCAATGCCGTCCATCGTCGCCTTGTCCTGCGCGAGCGTGACGAGGCGCTCCGTGAGCGCCTCCAGGTGCGGCAACGCTTCCTCGGCCAACGACAGGCCAAGCCCGGTCGTGGCGACCTTCAGCCGGTCGAGATTGTCCTTGAACTGCATGGCCTTCGCGGCCATATCACCCGAGATGACGCCGCCGAATCGCTCCAGCTCGTCACCCATCGAACGGATGCCGGCGCTGCCCTCTTTGAGGATCGGCAGCAGATCCACCCCCCCGCGGCCGAAAATCTGTTGCGCGATCGCGGCCTTCTGGCTGGCATTCTCGACGCCGTTGAGCGCGTCCCCGATCGCGCCGAGCTGCTGATCTACCGGGAGGTTGATCAGGGTTTCAGCCGACAGCCCCAGGGCTTCGAACGCCTTTGACGCAGAGCCCGTGCCGGCCGCCGCGTCCGTCAGCGTGCGCGAGAGCCGCTTCATTCCGGACTCAAGCGACTGCTGCGACACGTCCGAGAGCTTGGCCGCGTACTGGAGTTTCGACAGGGCTTCGGTGGTGACGCCGAGCTTGCCGGCGAGGATGCCGGTGGCGTCGGCGGAGTCGATGGAGGATTTGATCAGGGCGGTTGCGCCAACAGCGGCAGCGGCAGCGGCTGCCACGCCCCATTTCGCTACCGTCGCGGCGCCGGCGGCGCCTTTCTTCGACCACGTATCCCAGGCGCCCGCGGACTCGTGTGTTTTCTTCGTCAACGCATCAATCTGCGTCTGCGTCAGCTTCAGCGCAGTCTGTGCGCCGCTTGCATCGCCCGTGATCAGGAGCGCCGTGGTAAATTTCTTATCTGCCATCGCTCACTCCATTATCGTTTGGCGTTCAGCACGTCGCGCGCGGCAATCTCCATCACGCGCAGTTGTCTGAAAACATCTGCCCGCTCCTTGCGCGGCACGCACGCCAATCGCATCACGGACTCAACGGCTTCGTACCGCAGCCCCTGCCAATGCGTAGACGCCGCACTCACGACAACTCGCCATTGACTCGCCAGCAAGACGAACACCTCGACCGCCCGCCAGTTTTCCGGCCACACGGCCAGCCCGCCCCGATCGGCCCGCTCCTGCGCCTCCATCTCCGCCACCTGTTCCGGGCTGGCCCCGAAAGCGACAAGTGCCTTGAGGGTGTCCGCGTGATCCGATGACCCGCCGCGTGCCCAGTGGGCCGCGGCGGCCCTCAGTTTTTTGCGCGGCTCTCTGTCAGCGCGGTGACGTACTGGTCGAAGATTTCGAGCCCCGCCGCCGGGTAGTTCTGCAGCATCCGCGCGAGCACGTCGGGGCTGAACTCGGCATCGAACCCCCGCCAGTCGCGGACAACCTCCGCGACCGTCGAGCGGTCGTTGCTCTCGCGCACCCGGTCGACCCACTCGCGCAGGTCGCTGACGGACTTGTGAGCAAACTGCAACTCGACCTGCGCCGGCGCGGGCTCCCCCGGAACCGTGAGTCGCACCGCGGTCCAAAAAAGCGGGCTCGGCTCGATACGGAACATCAGTGGACCACCAACTTGAGTTCGTCGTTGCCGGAGCTTGGCAGGGCGCGGAAGTCAAAGCCCATCATCGCCTTTCCGTTCACATCGGCAACTGTCGGGTTGATGAGCTGCACGCTCGGCATGAACAGCATGGTTTTGTAGCCCGCCGCCGTGCCGTGCATGATGCCCAGGCTCTGCAGCGTGTTCGCCTTCACCGCCGTGATGAACGTCACTACCTGCGCGGCCGTGAGATCGAGCGCGATCTTGCCCGTGATCTCGCGCCCCGTCACCACCACCTGCTCGCCGCCGAGCAGCGGGACGTGCTGCACGTCGTTGCCGAGAGAGAGTTCCAGCCCCTGCGACGGGTAGCCGGTGCCACCCGTAAGCGTGGGCGTGGCAGCCGTGTAGGTCGCGCCGAAAGTCAGGTCGCCTGTGTTCGCGTCCGTGATGGCAAGCGGCGTTTTCCATGCCGTGAGCGTCAGCGCCGAGGGAGATGCTGCCGTGGCGCCGCCGTCGATACCGACGAAGCGGAAGGACAGCACCGGGCGCTGCCCAAGGCCCATCTTGAGATCGAACGTGCCCATGCACCCCAGCGCGATGTGCTTCACGTCGTCGACAAAGTAATAGATCGACGCGGAATAAACGGTCGTGCTCGGCGAGTTCAGCGTGTATTCCGCGCGGATGCTGGCGGTAAGCGTCTCCGTCAGGAGGCACGCTTTCAGGAGCGCGGCGTAGGGCGCGCCCGTACCTGCGGCGCCCGATCCCGCGAACTCCACGTCAAACGTCAGCTCGACATTTGCGGTCCCGAGGAGCTGTTCGCTCGCGCCGAGGTACGGACGGATCAGATCGCGCGACACGTTCTGCGCGTTCAGCGGCGTGATGCTGCAATTGGAGATCAGCAGCGCGTTCGCCGCCTCCGTCGGGGTAGCATCAGTGCCGTAGGTGGTCTCGGATTTCGCCAGGATCGCCGTCTTGCGGATATATCGGGTTGCCATCGGTATTACTCCTCGCCGTCGGTTTCAGTGGGTTCCGGCGCGGGTGCCGGCGTGCTGGTCTTCTCGCCCGGTTTGCGCGGCGGGTTGCGCCCCGCTGTGCTGACGGAGAGTTCGGTGTCGTCTGTCATGTCATGCCCTCAGAATTGACGGTACTCGGTACGGGTCCGGTAGGCGTCGAGCCACCACAGCCATTCCCCGTTGATTGTTGCGATGCGCCCGTCGGAAAATTCCATCGGCGCATGGCTGGTTGGCGCAAAGCCGATCAATGCGACGCGGCTCTCTGTGCGCAGCGTGTCCATCTGATCATGCCGCGCCACGAGGAAGACGTGCACGAGGCGCGTGACGTCCTGCGACACGAGGCCCAGCATGCCGAAGGTCTCCGCGCTCTCGGAGTCCAGATAGAAGTACGCCGCAGGCGTCTCGTCGAACAGGTTTTCGATAGGCGTCACAGAATGCGCCAGCGCGATCGTGCGAAAGCTGGTAGTCGTCGCGCGGAAATGGTCGACCAGTTCCGTAATCACAGCGCCCCCGTCTTTTCCATGAGCAACGTCATCTGCCGAGTGAATTCCTTGTGCAGCACGTCGGTCGCCGTGCCGTTGATCTTGGCGATGATGTCTTTGTTGGAGACCATCGTCGGGATAGCGGGGCCGGTCAACTTGCGTATCGGCAGCCGGGCATCGCCTGTGCGCTGGAATATCTGCAGCGGCGTGTCGTCCTTGGCATTGCGGGCTTTCGCGAGGAATCCGCCTTTCACGATCTGCCGTGCTTCGGCCTTCAGCACCTGAACAGTAACGCCCTTGTACTTGCGCTTGCCGACGCGCACCACGCGCGGCCGCGCGCCGAACTTGGCGAGCGAAATCCGGCCGCCCGTGTAGACCAGCAGCCGATCAAGAACGCCGTCGCGGTTGACCGCGCGCAGCGTGACGGACTTGCCGATGTCGGCCGCCTTGATGTTGTACCGCTCCCGCACGTCGCGACTGATCTGCGTACGCACCCGCTCGGCAGCCGTGCGGATGGAGCGATCCAGCGCCGTCTTGACCAGCTTCGGATCAAAGGCCCGCCGCAGTTCGTCGATGTTCGAGAGCGTGAGATTCATCGGGTAACCGATACCTGCACCACGAAACCGTCGTCAGACAGAATGCGCTGCACGTCGTAGCGGGTGCTCCCGACCGTGATGTAATCGCCCTGCCGGGGTGTGTAGCTCAAAAGCGACTTCTGGAGTCTGGCGGCCTTCACGCGGTCGATGATCTGTCCCGATTCGTCGATGACCTCGACGCCCTCGGAGATAACCACCGTGACCGCGGTCGAGCCGCCCGATCCATAGCCATAGGTCGCGGCATCGCCGTGCATCGCGAGGATGCTGGCGGCGATGCTGGACTGGTCCACCATTACACGTACTTCTTGACGCCCACCACGCACGCACCCACCACGGCAGGACCTGTGACGATCGTGCCCACGTAGCCGACGTATGCCTTGAGCGCGCTTGCGCTCGCATACTTGGACTCGGTGGCGGGATCGGTCGACGTGGTGACCGCGGTGAATGTCGTGGTGCCGTCAAGGAACGTGACATCCGAAGATCCCGAAAGGTCGGAGTTATCAGACGTGACGATCTTGCCCGTGATGCTGCCGCCCGTGACCACGCCCACTTGTTGAATGAACTCCACGGCGCCTTCGTACTCATGGGCGGCGACACCCGCGCCGGTCGCGTTGGCCGTGGCCGCACAACTGGCAGGCGCCAGTAGTGCCGTCGCAGTGCTATTGATCATCCGATGATTCCTCCGTTTCCTGTTTCGCGTCGGCTTTCGCCTTCGCGCGCTTGCCGGCCACAAGGCCGGACGTTTCCGTGGTCATGGGGCCGGCGGGTTCGTCGGCGCCAATCGGCTCGACTTTCCCACCGGCTCGCAGGCCGCCCAAGAGCGGACGGTCTGCGATGTCGACCACGGTGCCCGCTTCCTGCACCTTCCCATCCAGGAAGAATGCGCGCAGCACCTTGACCCTCATGATCAGGTGACCGAGGAAGCGACGGAGAATGCGCCCGGGATACGCAGGCCCGCATCCATCGCATACAGGGCGCGAACCCCGATGATGCCCGCCTGAAAGTTGGCATACGGGTTGACCTCGACTGCGAGGCTTCCCCACTCCGCCATAATCACCTGCGCCCAATCGCCGAACAGGATGTACCCCGAAGACACCTGCGCAGATGTCATCGCCCGCATGCCGGTCACGGTGCCGTCGAGCAGCGAGCCAACCCACAGCGGGGAGTACGTGCTGGAGATCTCGACGCGCGCCTTGAGCAGTGCTGCAACGGCTGGCGTGGTGACGTAGCCGCAGCTCTGCGATAGCGCGTTTCCAATGTCGGTCTGGAACTCAAGGATGCCCGCGAACGCGATCGACGAACCCGTGACCGAGCCCACACCGGACGTGCCCACGATGCCTTGCGGTTGACCCGAGCCACCGGAGCCGTGCATCACGGCCAGGTCAGCAGCCAGCGCCACCGCTTGCGCGAGATCCGCCATTACCAGCGACTCGGCATCCGGCGAGGACTGCAGGGCCAACAGGCGGCTTATCTCGGTGTAGGCGCCGACGTGCTTTGGCGTCAACGAGAGCTGGCCGATGGTCGGCTGGCTTTCAGTGATCTGCGTCGACTCCGAGGCGAGCCAGTACGTGGACGCGGCCGCGGTTTCGCGCGGAATCGTTACGTTGCCCACCAATCCACCCAGGCGGGTTGCGCCCATACGCAGAGCGACCGAGCGGTTACGCAGCAGGTCGATAAACGACACGTTGTCGGTTCCAACGAGGTAGTTGGACCCCGAGCTGCCCGCCGCCGTCATGTCGCGCTTGTTGCGGATCGTCTGCACTTCGGTCGGGACAAAGAACGTGTTCTCGTTCAGCGGGTTCCCGCCCAGTCGCTGTTGAATCGCCTTATGCGCCTCCAGTTCGAGGCCGGCCTTGCTCCAGTTCTGCCCCAGCACCGCGCGCACGGCTTTGAAAACGGAGTATTGCGATGCCTCCTTTTTCGTCATGCCGATTTCGGACGGGTTGTGGCCCTTGTCGGCGCCGCGCGCCACGAGGGTATCAAGCACGCGGCGAGCCGCGTCGTCGGGCGTCACAGCTTCGTCGTCGATCCACGAGCGAACCGTGTCATCGTCGATGCGGTGTTGGCGACCGAGGTCGGTGATGGTTTTGATGCGCAGGCGTTCCATCGCGGCCGAATCCGGCTTTGCGGGTGCTGCGCGGGTATCGGCGATTGCGCCCGCCGTGGCTTGATCTTCGGCCATTTGGATATCTCCTGGTATGGCTGGGGGAATGGCGGTTATCGCCGGTTCAACATCCGCCCTCGGCAAGATCGCCGAGAACACGGACTCGTATTCGCGCCCCATGCCGACCGACGGATCGGCCGGCACAGTGACCACGGACACTTCGTAGGGCATCCAGTCGGTCGCGCGAAAAGTCTTCTTGCCCTGCTCTTCCATCTCGCGGATTTCGTATCCGATCGAGACGTTACGCAGGCCGCCGTCGACCATCGTCTGCACCTCGCGGGCGCGAACGGTGTCGAAGAATTGGGCGTCGACCACGAGCCGCCCGTCGGCCACGCGGCCGGCGCGGATCATGCCGACAGGGTCGCTCCAGTCGTGATTGAAAAGCAGAGGAGCAGCACCCGCGTCGAGGCGATCCATCCGCACCGCGCCCGGCGCGTGCGACAGAACCTCCGCACCGAAGTACCGTTCGACGGGCATCTCGCTGGATGCAGCGAACGTATAGGTCTTCTTCCCATCCAGCTCGCGGCACTCGATCTGCGCGGCGCCGAAGTCGCGCACGAGGCGCGGCGTTGTCTCTGTCATGGCTTTTCCCTCTTTGCCAGTCGCAGCCGAACCGGCCGCTCGTCATCGTCAGCCGGTTCCGGCGCGGCCTGCACTGGCTGATCCGCCCCCGGGTCTGTATCGGTTGTCAGCCCGGCGGCCTCCATCATGTCCAGCTCGCGGCGCCGCTCCCTGATCACGTCCTCAATATCGCGCCCGTTTCCGGTCTGCGCGATCACGTCGGACTTCGTGACGTAGCCCGCCTTCTCGGCTTCTTTGTAGGCGTTCACCTCTTTCGTCGGGTCTACCCATGACCACCCGCGCGGCTTCCACGTCACAGACTGGTAGTAGGCCGGCCGCGCCACGTAGTCAGCGACTGAAATGCGCGGGATCGCCCGCGACAGTACGGCCGCTTCCAGCCACGCCGCGTGGATGCGCTCACGCACCGCACGGATGTACCACTGCTGCAGCACGCGCCAGCCGTCGCGGTCGTCAATCAAAGACAGGCGGGAGCTGCTGTAATTGCTTTGCGAATAGTCGCGGCTCAATGATTCGTAACTGACACCAAAGGCCGCGGCGATGTCACGCAGCGCCGCGACGACGAACGCGCCGTAATTCTCGTGCGGGTATTGCGGCGTCCAGTCAACGGGCTCCGTGCCGCTCGGCAGGATGTCGAACTGCCCTTTTTGCGAGCCCCACGAAAGCGTGCCGTCGTTGGAGTCAGCGCCGAGCGCGTCAGCCAGCCGGCCGTCTTCGGTCTCTTTCAGCATCATCACTTTCTCGGCGCCGATCCGCGCGGCGATGACGGCCGCGTCCTGGAACTCGCCGAGCTGATGAAGCCGGTTCATGGCCGCATGCATCCACGGCACGCCGCGCACCTGCGGCCATCGCGTGATCGTCCGCAGGTGGATGATGTCTTGCGCCGGCACCCGAACCAACCGATCGCCGCGCGCATCACGGCGCGGATCGCCCGGATGGCGTTCGTGTATCCAATAGGCCACCGGACGGAAATAGTCGTTGACCTCCACGCCCTGACGGACCATGTTGCCGTTCAGCGCGGAGGCCTCCCACTCTTCCGCCAGTCGCTCGGCTTCGATCACTTCCAGCGACAGCGGCACCGCGCCCATCCCCTGCCGGTGGATGCGCAGCAGCACGTCGCCCGCCTCGAAGGTTTCGTCGAGCAGAAGTCGCTCGAGGTCGGCGAAGTGCAGCGAACCACCAATGTGGCAATTCTCGGCACGACACCAGTCCTGCCACGCCGATTCGATGGCGTCGTTTACATCTTCAACGAGACGCCCCCGGGTGCTGGTAATGTTCGCCTGCAGGCCGATGCCGGCGCCGATCACGTTGTTGACAACGACAGTCTTCGCCCGCTTGGCATGGGCGTTGTCCCGACACAGCGCCCGCGATCGGTTGCGCAGGTTCGTCAGGCTGGTGACCGACTCCATATCCGCGCTCGAGGTCAGCGTCGACCACCCGTCATTCAGCCGCGACGGACGCGCGGCCGCGAATACGCGCACGCTCGACCGCAGTTGCGCCTCGCGCTGGCGCTCCAGCGCCATGACCGCCGAGCTTGCGTCCTTCGGCTTGCGCCGGAATCGGTCGAAGAATCCCATTAGCTAAACCTCACCAGCAGGCGGTTACGGCTCTCGCCATTGCGCATGGCCTCGGCAGCTTCTTCCCGCTTCACCTCACCACGCAGATTCGTGCGCAGCTTCCACATCTCCGCCATGTCCCTTGTCAGGCTGCGATCGCCAATAGCCGAGGAGACCAGATCCAGTTGATCTGTCGTCGCCCGGTTTTCCAGGATCGCCTCGACACTATCGAGCAGCCGTTGCGCGAATTTGCGCCCGTCGTAGGCCGCCGCCGTGCCGTAGTTCGGCAGCAGCGTGAAGCTGCCGCTATCCACTTCGTAGCGGTAGGTCGCATCCGAGACGACAGCCACCCAGGTGTACTCACCCGCCGTCTTCAGCGCCGTCGTTGCCTTCGCGACGCTGATGGCGAAGTTGACCCCGTCAGCCGTCGCCACGATGTCGAAATAGGCCGATGCGTTGCGCACGTAGTAAGTCAGCGTCCACAGCGAGGCCGGGTAGTCGCTCAGGTCCTCGCGGCGCCACTGCCACGTATCACCCACGCGCAGTTCGGTCGGCTCGCTGGTTGCGATGCTCGTCATGGGCTCCTCGTGGTTTCAATGCCGGCGGGTGCCGGCGGATCAGGACGCGACGACTTCCACCGTCACGCGGCCAAAAACGGTCTGCCCGTTGTCCGCGCCGCAAGCGATGTCAATCGTCCACTCGCCCGCCGTGGCGCCCGTGGCCGTCGCCTTGAACTGCACGGCCTGCCCGATCGCGTGAGCTACGCCGTTGATCGTGATGGCTTCCGAGTTGACGGTTTTGTTGCTCAGCGTCAGGCCCGATCCCGCTTCGGCCGTGATGGTGGGCGTGCCGCTCAGCAGCTCGCCCGAATCCAGCTTGCCGAGGAAGGACACGGACACCACGCGCACTTCATCCGTGGTGATCTCGCGTATCTCGCGGGCAAGGGAGCGCATCAGATCTCAGCCAGCCGCGCCTTGAATTCCGCGATCTCCGCGAGGCGGCGGTCAAGCTCGGCCTGCGCCTCGGCTGCCTTCGCGGTGTTGCCGCGTGCGTTGGCCTTCTCGATAGCAGCGCGCAGGCGCGGGATGCGACCGATGCTGCGGTCGATCATCTGCGCTGGCGTGGCGTTGATCGCGGCCACGCTGCGCGGTTTGCGTTCGTCGGTCATGGTCTACCCCTTATGCCTGGTTCATGCTCATGATGCCGCTGGCGTTCCACGTCACGCTGAACGCGCCTGCGCTGAGGTCGATCGTGGTGCCGAGGTCGACATAGCCCAGGCATTCCTTGTTCGTGGCCGTGTCGCTGTAGAGCACGCCCCAGCGCGCGTTCGTCGGGTTGCTGGCGTGCTGCGCGATGCTCACGTCGTCGCCATCGAACACGCCGGCACCGCCCGTCAGCGTCACAGTGGGATTCGCCACCGACGCCCCGCCCGTGACGTAGTTGCCGCCCGGCGTCACCTGATTAGTGCTGGTGTTCGTCGTGCCCCCCGCGCCCCAGCACGGCGCCGCGTCGGTCGCGGTCGGCGTGTAGGTGGAGGTCACCAGCCCCAGCTTGATCGTGTCGGTTTCAAGGTTGAACACCTTCTCCTGCACGTTCACCAGAAATGCGTCGTAGAACACTATGTCGCCGGCTGCCACTTGGAACCTCCTAGTCTCTCGGAATCGTGAAATGAATGCGCCCGATCGGGATCGCGTAATGCAATCGGCCGACAGGGATCGTGAACTCCAGCCCCGGCGTGGTGAGCGCCGACTCGCCGCCTACCACCGTGGCGACGAACGTCGTCAGCCCGATGCTCTCCAGCGCCGCCGTGATCTCGCCCGTCATCGTCAGCGTGGCGCCGAACTCGGTGAGCGTGATCGCCTCGACCAGCGCCTCGACGTTGCTGCCTAGCCCGATCTGCGCGGCCAGCGTCGTGAGGTTGATCTGCTCAAGCCCGCCGGACAACGCGACGTTCAGCGTGATGCCGGCGCTGTAGCTCTGCAGCGCGATGCTTTCGAGCGCCGCCTGTACCAGCGCGCCGAGTGTCACCGTGGCACCGTGCGCGGTGATCTGGATCGACTCCAGTCCGCCCGCGATGTCGCGTGCACTGGATACCAGCGCCTGCGGCACCGATACCGTGATCGACTCCAGCGCGGCGCTGATGTTCACATCGCTGCTGGTGCTGACCGTCGCGCCGAGACCGGTGATCGTGATCGCTTCGAGATGCGCGGCGATGGTGGCGTCCAGTCGCACGGCGGACGGATTCGTCGCGAGCACGATGGATTCCAGCGCCGCCGCGATGGCCGCGCCGAGCGTGATGCTCGCGGGATTGGCCGTCAGCGCGATGCCTTCCAGCGCGCCGGCTATCGCCGTGTTCCGGCTCACCGTCGCCGCATACGTGCCCAGGCTGATCGACTCGACTGCCGCCGTGATAGCCCGCGCGCTGCCGACTGTTGCGGCGTAGGGCGCCAGGCTCAGCGCCTCCAGCGCGCCGGCAATGTCGCGGGCGCTGCCGACCGTGGCGCCGAACGTGCTGAGCGAGATGCTTTCCAGCGCGCTCGCGATGTCCGTCGCCCCACCGCCGCCTGCGGAGGTGGTTTCGTTGACGAAAGGCCCGCCCGGTATCTGCCTCTGCGCGGTGCCGGTTTCGTTTACAAACGGCCCGCCGGGAATCTGGCGCTGGGCC
>JAGNMU010000521.1 GCA_017991005.1 Gemmatimonadaceae bacterium
CCACGGCGACCACCGTGACCTACACCGCCAATGCCACGGGTGGTGGCACCGACAAAGTCAGAGTCGAAGTGGTGTCGGTTGTGGCGGGCGTCGAACTGGAATCACTCGGCACGGCGGAGTCCAACATTCAGGTGGATCCACTGTCGGCCGGATTTGCCGTCGTCGTCAACCCCGCACCCGGCGGCTGGTTTACCGGTGCACAGATCAGCATTCCCAAGATCACCGGCGCCACCTCCTACGATATCACGGCTGCCACACCCGACGGTCCGTACGCCAGGTCCTTCAGCGGCGCGACGTCATCCGATCAGAACTCGGTGAACCAGGTGCTCGACGGCGGCACGGTGTGGAAGATCAACCTCGAGGGAGGCTTCAACACGATTCTGTCCGCACAGCAGGCGCGCGCCAACCTGTATCAGACCAAGTATGGATCGGTGGTATTTCGCATCACGGTGAACTTCTAGACGCTCACGGCAGATCGACGGGCAGTGCCACCGACAGACAGACCTGTTTCCCTGTTGGGCAGGCGCTGGCCCGCAACATGCCCTGCACGGGACGTTTCCCAGCGATCGACGCGGTGGGTGCGCTCAGAAAGTAGGCGCTGTCGGCAGTACGGCCGGGCCCGTCGAACACAATCGGCGCACGTGCGCCGCGATCGATCGCGGGAAGCAGCAGCGCGTTGATCTTGACGCCGGGTTGCGCGATCAGACTCAACACATCGGTGCCTTGCGACCGCTCCCGCACTACCGACACAAGATCGTTCCGCGCCACTACCTCGGTCTTCTGTGGAGTCCGGTCACAGCCTGCGCTGAGGCACGCCATGGCGAACAGCGCGCATCGAATCCACGCTTGTCGGCCGGCCGTCTCCGAGCTCATACAGCCGATGCTATTCATGGCGAGAGGCACGATCGCATCTAACGCTTTCGTATCCGCGCCGTGCATTTGATCTCCACGCGCGCCGCCGGCCGAGGGAGCGCAGATACGGCGAGTGTGGCGCGCGCTGGTGGCGCCACGCGGAAGTATTCGATGTACACTGCGTTCATGGCCGCGTAGTCGGCCATGTCCACCAGAAACACGGTGCATTCCGCCACGTCCGCCATCGACGCGCCCGCCGCTTTGAGCGACGTCTGAATGTTTTCGAGCGTCTGCCGCGTCTGCGCCGCGATGCCACCCGCAACGATGTCTTGCGTACCCGGCGCGATGCCCGTCATGCCCGAGACGAACACGAATTCGCCGTCACGAATGGCCACCGAGTAGGCGGGCACCAGCGGTGCGATTCCTGGGGGGTTGATGACCTGGCGGCCGGCAGGGTGTTGGCACCCGGCGACGAGCAACAAGGCGGGAGCAAGGACCGCAGCTCGGGATAGGCGCGCGCGGTGCGACATCGGCGGGTTGGACGGAATGTGGCGCATGACGTTCAATGTATCGCCGATCGGCCGCGGTGCACGGTGTGTGGGTCCGCCGTCGTGTGTCCTGAGAGGTGGACGGACGACGCCTTCACGCGAATGTTCTTCTGAGGCAAAGTGACTCGCTGTACAGCAAGACTGTTGCTTTGGCAACTACGTTGACACCGCGCGGCGATTTCCCCATCCCCGATTCCGAGCACGCGCATGCGTCTGCACCTGCGATCCAACCGGCCGATTGTGGCGGCATTGCTGTGGACTGCCCTCGCCGCGCCGCCCGCCGCTGCACAGCCCGGCGCTCCGCCGCCCGAAGTGGCCGCCGCGCAGGCCGCACTCCGCGCCGGTCAGCCCGACAGCGCCATCACCACACTGCTCGCGTACTTCACGAAGAACCCGCAGGCCACCGCAGGCCGCCTGGTGCTGGGCAACGCGTACCGCCAACGCGGTGACCTCGACAAAGCGCTGTCCACCTTCCTCGGCATCACGCAACCGCGGCCGATGCAACTGCAGGCGATGTTCAACGCCGCGGCGATTCACGCCGTGCGCGGTAACGCCGCCGGTGCGATCACGCTGCTCATGCGACTCAAGGAGTCGGGCGCGTTCGACATGAATCTGGCAAAGTCCTCCAAAGACTTTGCCGCGCTCTCGACTAACCCACGATTCGCCGCGGCCATGTTCCAGCCGGCAGATTTCATCAAACCGTTTGTCGAGCCCGCCGTCATCCTGCGCGAGTTCACCGGCGAAACTGCCGGCGATCAGTTCAGCTGGATTGCGCGCAGTATTGGCGATGTGAACGGTGATGGCGTGTCTGATCTCGTGACGTCGGCGCCCACATACGGCGCCACCAGCCCCACGGCATCGAAGGGACGCGTCTATGTGTATTCGGGTCTGACAGGTGCGCTACTGTGGAACGTCACCGGCGCCGACGGTGAATCGCTGGGACTCGGGCTCGAAGGCGCAGGCGATGTCAATCGCGACGGGGTTGGTGATGTGATTGCGGGCGCGCCCGGTGGCAATCGGGCCTACGTGTATTCAGGGCGCGATGGCAGCGTGCTGCACACACTCGCCGGCACCACGGCGACTGAAGGGTTTGGCCGCAGCGCCGCAAGCGCGGGCGATCAGAACGGCGACGGCTACGTGGATCTGATCGTGGGCGCTCCAGCAAGCGCCGTGCGTGGCGAGGCAAGTGGGCGCGCGTACGTCTTTTCTGGACGTGACGGCGCCGTGATGCGCATCCTCAATGGCGCCAAGGCGGGTGACGCATTCGGCAGCATTGTCGCAGGCGATAAGCGGGGGACGCGTACGCGCCTCGTCGTCGGTGCGTCGGGCGCGGGGCCGTCGCGCGGCACGACACCACCGCCTGGTCGGGTCTACGTCTATAACGCTGGCCGTTCGACGCCGGCCTTTCAGATCGACGCCGAACTCACCGGCGGTGCATTGGGCGCGATGTTCGCTTCGCTGGTGGGCGATGTGAACCATGACGGCGTCACCGATGTCTACGCGGCCGACTTCTCGGATGCGGCCAAGGGTCCGAACACCGGACGCGTGTATGTGCACTCCGGGAAGACGGGCAAACGCCTGCTCACGCTCGTCGGCGAACATGCCAACGACGGCTTTGGCATCGGCTCGGCCGACGTGGGTGATGCCAATGGCGACGGATTCGCCGATCTCCTGATCGGCGCATGGCAGTATTCCGCCGCCGCCGCGTCCGGTGGACGCGTCTATCTGTACTCGGGCAAAGACGGCGCGCTGCTCCGCACGATCACCGGGCGCGTGCCGGGCGAAACGCTGGGCTTCGACGCCACCGGCATCGGCGACGTGAACGGCGATGGGCTGGTCGACCTGCTGATCACGTCGAGCTGGAGCAACGTGAACGGGTTTCGGAGCGGGCGGATGTACATCGTGGCGGGGACGCGCTGATCGGGCACGCCGTGAAGTAGCGG
>JAGNMU010000522.1 GCA_017991005.1 Gemmatimonadaceae bacterium
GGCAATGCCTATGCGGATCTGCTCCGCGCCGCCGCCGAGGAACTGTGTCGCGTCTGGCGCGATGAGTCTGAAGAGCAAACGCGCGCGGGCGAACGTCCGTTCATCGAATGGTCCAACCAGGTCATTCGGTGGGGCAATCGGGAGGCGGAAGAAGTCCCGTTTGCGGCCGGTCAGGCCGCCCGCCTGCTGTTCACGCGTCGAAAGATCCGTCAGGTCAATCTGTATCTGCCGCCGTCCATCGTTGAGGCCACCGGTTCGCGTCGCGCGATCTTCGGCTGGATGGAATCGCTCATGGGGCTGCATCTGGGCAAGGTCGCCCTGATCACTGGCGGATCGGCGGGTATCGGCGGTCAGCTGGCTCGGCTGCTCGCCGTGGCCGGCGCGCGCGTGATGTTGGTGGCGCGTCGTGCCGATCAATTGACGGACATGCGTGACAATATTGTGCGCGAGCTCGAAGACATTGGCTACTACGGTGCAGCCGACCGCATCGCCACGCTCGCGGATGTGGACGTCGCCGATGAAGCATCGTTGGGACGTGCGGTGGAGGCCACACTCGCGGCGTTCGGTCGCATCGACTACCTCGTGAACAATGCGGGCGTGGCGGGCGCGGAGCAGATGGTCGTGGACATGGGCGTCGATGCGTGGCGGTACACGCTTACGGCCAATCTCGTCTCCAACTACTCGCTGATCGAAAAGGTCGTGCCGGTCATGAAGCGGCAGGGCAGCGGTTACATCCTCAACGTGTCGTCGTATTTCGGTGGCGAGAAATACGTCGCGGTTCCGTATCCCAACCGTGCCGACTACGCGGTCTCCAAAGCGGGCCAACGGGCGCTCACCGAAAACCTCGCGCGATTCGTGGGACCGGAGATTCAGATCAACGCCATCGCACCCGGGCCGGTCGATGGTGATCGGTTGCGTGGCGTCGGCGGCAAGCCCGGACTCTTCGAGCGGCGCGGTCGACTGATCCTCGAGAATCGTCGGCTCAACAGTCTGTATGCCGCCGTGATGGAATCCCTGCGCGCTGGCGCCGCCGTCGGTCCGCTGCTCGATCTGCTGGCACTCAATGACGCGTCAGCACTCGCGAGCGACCCCGCCGCCCCACAGCCGATTCGCGCCTTCTGCGACAAGTTGCTGCGCACCGCGCGCGCGACCGAAGCGGACGCATCCAGCGAGCGCTATCTCATGCACCGCGCAATCGCGCAGCGGCTGGTGGCACGGCTGCGCCTGGGCGGCCGCCTGCTGGGCGAGCCGGATGGCGGTGCGCGATACAACGACGCGTGGGTGTCGACCCTTCCCGAGCCGCCAGAGCCGTTCATTGCGCGCGAGGAGATTCTCAAAGAGGCCGAGAAGATCGGGCAGGGCGTCCTCGGGATGCTGCACCTGCGCAACATGCCGACCGAAGTGGAAGTCGCATTGGCGACGGTCCTGTTCCTGTCCGACCGCGCGGTCAGCGGCGAGACATTTCAGCCGTCGGGCGGACTGCATCAGGAACGCACCATCACCGAACGCGAGTTGTTCGGACGTGCGAAACCGGAGCGACTGGCCAAAATGCGTGGTCAAACGATCTGGCTGATCGGTGAACATCTGACTTCGCATCTTGCGCGCGCCGCGCGCCTCGCACTCGAGGCGAGCAACGTGGGGCGCATTGTGCTGATCACCCGCACCGCCGACGCGGGACGCGAAGTGCAGTCGCTGCTGCGCATCGTCCTCGGGGCGGAGCGTATCGAGAACATCGCCATGGGTGATGACCTCGAGGGTGCCATGGATCACGCGCTCAGGACCGGTGGGTCGCCTGCCGCGGTCGTGTCGACGCCATTTTCTCCGCTGCCGTCGCAGATCTTTCACGACGACGGCTCGGCGGCGTTGGACGCGGCCGGCTTTGCACGGCTCGTCGAAGAGCATCTCACGCACCATTTCCGCGTGGCGCGGAAGGTCTCGCTGATGGACCAGGTGCGACTGGTGCTCGTCTCACCCGACGCACCGGTCAGGCCGTCACACGCGGAGTTCGCCTTGGCCAACTTCGTAAAGACAACGCTGCACGCGCTCACGGCGACGCTGGGTGTCGAAAACGAGCGACTCGTGCACAACGTCCCGGTCAATCAGATCAACCTCACGCGACGGGTCCGCTCTGAGGAACCGCGTGATCTGGCGGAACAGGCGGAAGAGCAGGAACGGTTTGCGCACGCGGTCCTCTTGGCATCGGCTCCCTTGCCCGATGCGGAAGACAGTCGCTACCGCGCCCGGATCTATCGAGGCCTCGCTATCACCGTGTAGCCGTCGGACTGGCAGAATCGGAGAGATGCCGGGGGCGCGCCCGCAGCGGCCCTCGGCTATTTTTGGAGCATGTCAGACGTCGTTGCGCTCGCATCCGAGCTGCTCTCTCTCGAATCCACGACCGGTCGCGAAAAAGACGCCGTGGATTTTGTCGCGCGGTGGTTGATCACGCGCGGCTGGAATGTCTCGTTGCAGGAAGTCGAAACCCATCGCTCCAATATCTGGGCGACGCGTCGTGGCGGCGGGGTGACGCTCTCCACGCACCTCGATACCGTTCCGCCCTTTGTCGCGCCGCGACTTGAAGGGAACCGGCTCTACGGTCGGGGCGCCTGCGACGCCAAAGGCATCGCGGCCGCCATGATGATCGCGGCACAGCGGTTGTCCGACGCGGGTGAACAGCGGGTCGACCTGCTGTTTGTTGTCGGCGAAGAGAAGGGTTCGCCCGGCGCGCGCGCTGCCAACCGATTGCCGGCCACCAGCAAGTGGCTGGTGAACGGTGAACCGACCGAGAGCAAGTTGGCCTCTGGCGGAAAAGGGGCACTGCGCGTGATTGTCCGCGTGCGCGGACGCGAGGCGCATTCGGCGTATGCCCATCTTGGGCGGAGCGCGCTCGAGCCACTGATGGATCTCCTGCCGAAACTGCGCACAGTGGCTCTGCCAGTCGACGACGTGCTTGGCGCCACGACGTACAACGTGGGAGTCCTGCGCGCCGGGACCGAGGCCAACATCGTGCCGGGCCTGGCCGAAGCCGAGATCATGATCCGGCTGGTCGGCGATGCGGCACCCGTGCGCGCGGCGTTCGAAGCCTGGGCTGGTGACGAAGCGGAACTCGTCTGGGGATCGCATATCCCGGCGCAGCGGTTCCACACCATACCGGGGTTCGATGTCGAACCCGTGGCATATACGAGTGACATCCCGTTGCTGGATCGCTGGGGGACCCCGCTGCTCTATGGCCCCGGATCAATCCACGTTGCGCACACACCGATCGAGTACATCGACATCCACGAGCTCGAAGCGTCGGTCGGCGCCTACGAGCACATCGTCCGCACGCTTCTCGCATG
>JAGNMU010000524.1 GCA_017991005.1 Gemmatimonadaceae bacterium
GATGTGGGTGCTGGTCCGCGGTGAACGCATTCCGATGGAGCTGGCGCAGGATGCGCTCTTCGTGCGCTTCCTGCCCGGCGAGTCGTTGCCGCTCGACTATCGACTCGCCGTGCAGCCGGTGGAAGGCGAGGAGCGCGCGTTCGACGATCCGTATCGCTTCTTGCCCACGCTCGGCGATGTCGACCTGCATCTCTACGGCGAAGGGCATCATCTCCGGCTCTGGGAGAAACTCGGCGCGCATCCGCGCGTGATCGACGGCGTGGAAGGCACGTCGTTCGCGGTGTGGGCGCCCAATGCGCGGCGTGTCTCGGTGATCGGTCCGTTCAACGGATGGGATGGACGCGCGCATCCGATGCGGTTGATGGGTGGCAGTGGTGTCTTCGAGATTTTCATTCCTGGCGTGCAGCCGGGCGACTTGTACAAGTACGAAATTCGTGCGCCGGGTGGTGCCACGCGCGTCAAAACGGATCCGGTGGCGTTCAAGTTGGAGCAGTCGCCGGGTCACGCATCCATCGTGGAACGTCGCGGCGTATTCGGGTGGAGCGACGCCGACTGGATGGCGCGGCGCGCCGATGCGAATCCGATTGCCGAACCGATGCTGGTGTATGAAGTGCATCTGGGTTCGTGGAAACGGCGCGAGGATGGCACCGCCTTCTCGTACCGCGAGCTGGCGCCGATGTTGGCGGAGCACGTGAATGCGTTGGGCTTCACCCACATCGAGTTGCTACCTGTACTGGAGCATCCCTACGGCGGATCGTGGGGCTACCAGGTGGGCGGGTACTTCGCGCCGACATCCCGCCATGGATCGCCCGACGATTTCCGGTTCTTTGTCGACACGCTGCACAAGGCCGGCATTGGTGTGTTGCTCGATTGGGTGCCCGCGCATTTCCCCAAGGACGACTGGGCGCTGCGCCGGTTTGACGGCACGGCGTGTTATGAGCACGAAGATCCGCGCTTGGGTGATCATCCGGAGTGGGGCACCCACATCTTCAACTACGCGCGGCACGAAGTGCGCAACTTCCTGCTGGCGAACGCGCTGTTCTGGATCGAGGAGTTTCACCTCGACGGACTGCGCGTGGATGCGGTCGCGTCGATGTTGTACCTCGACTATGGCCGCGAAGCGGGGCAGTGGTTGCGCAACCGGTTTGGTGGACGCGAAAACCTCGAGGCGGTGGCGTTTCTCAAGCAGCTCAATCACGCGATGCACACGTTGCATCCTGGCGTGATGATGATTGCCGAGGAAAGTACCACGTGGCCGAAGGTGACACATCCCATCGTCGAAGGCGGGCTGGGATTCACCTTCAAGTGGAACATGGGGTGGATGCACGACACCCTCGACTACTTCAAGGTCGACCCGTTTTTCCGGAAGGGCGCGCACAACAAGATGACGTTCGCCATGATGTACGAATACAGCGAACGGTTTGTGAATCCGCTGTCGCACGATGAAGTCGTGCACATGAAGGGATCACTGTTGCGCAAGATGCCGGGCGATGAATGGCAACGTCTCGCCAATCTGCGCAATCTGATTGGCTACTCGATGACGCGCCCCGGCAAGTCGCTCTTTTTCATGGGGATCGAGCTGGGTCCGTGGACCGAGTGGAATCACGATGTGAGTCTCGACTGGACGCTGCTGGACGATCCACGGCGTGCGGGGCTCACGGCGTTCGTGGCGGCTGCGAGTGCGGTGTACGGTGCACACTCCTGCTTCTGGAAGCATGATCACGATCCGTCGGGGTTCTCATGGATCGATGTGGCCGACAAGGAGCAGTCGGTGTTTTCGTATGCGCGATTTGACGGCGCGGTGCATGCGATCATCGTGATGAACATGACTCCCGTGCCACGTGACGCGTACCGTCTCGGGGCGCCGCATGCGGGGACGTATCGTGTGGCGCTCAACAGCGATGCGGTGGAGTTCGGGGGCAGCGGGTATGAGACGGCCACGTCGGTGCCAACCGATGGTGAAGCGTATCACGGATTTCCGCAGTCGCTCTCGATTGCGCTGCCGCCGCTGTCGATGCTGGTGTTGCTGCCCGATCCCATGCCGGACGCCGTCACGATCGCCGCTCCGCCGGCGACGGACCTGTTGGCGGAGGTGCTGAGTGTGACGACGGCGGTGACAACGGCCAAGATGACCAAGGCGACCGGACGCGCGGAGAAGAACAGGAGCACCTCGCGCACCCGCCGTCGCGTGAAGGCTGAGCCGGACGGGCCCGTGGAAACAGTGGCGGAAACGGTGGCGCACACGCCGCGCCGTGCACGCGGCGCAAAGGCCACGACGGTCGCGACGGACGGCGCTCAGCCAGTGGTGTCGAGTGTCGAGCTGGCGAAGGCCGCGCAAAAGGCGAAGGCGGCGCGGGCGCGTGAACGTGAACGTGAGCGGGCGGCGGCGGAGCGCGCGGGGAAGAAGGACACTCGGGGGGAGGACGCAGGGAGGGAGGACACGCGGGAGCAGAGGAAGGGGAAGAAGGGCAAGGCGAAAACAGACAAAGCGAAAACAGACAAAGCGATCAAAGACAAGGCGATCAAAGACAAACCGGAAATGGGCAAGACGAAAAAGGACAAGGAGAGCAAGAGTAAAGACGGGAAGCAGAAGCGCTCGAAGCATGAGGTCGATGTTCACGCTCCGAGCGAAAACAGCGGGGCCGACGGCGTATCATGAAGCCCAAGATGGTGTTGTTCGGCGTGCTGACGGTCATCGCCGCCGGAGTGTGCGTACGACTGGGGTTCTGGCAGTTGGACCGACTCGAGCAGCGCCGCGCGAAAAACGCCCTGGTGCTGGAGCGGGGGACGCTGCCACCGCTGCCGATGCGGGCGTTGCGCGAGCAGGACACCAGTGCGACGCACTGGCATCGTGTGAAGGTGCGTGGCATCGCCGACTACGATGCGGAAATGGTGCAGGCCTCGCGCTCGCAGGCGGGGGCGCCCGGGGTCTATCTCCTGACGCCGGTCCGGCCGCTCGAAGACGGGTGGGGCGACACGTCAGTCGTTGTGCTGCGCGGATTTGTCTACGCGGCGGATGGGCGTACCGTCGATTTTGCCAAGGCCCGCGAGAGCGACACGCTCACACTCGATGCGTTGGTGACCGTGTTCCCGGCCGGCCGCGAGGGCGCGATTCGGTCGCCGACCTCCGCACGCGCCCTGCGCGTGCTGGATCGCGATACCCTCTCCGCCATGATGCAGCGTCCGCTCGCACCCGTGGTGCTCCTGGCGCTGGGTGATACCGTCACGCGGGACGTCGCGCTGCCCGCTCGCGTCCCCCCCCCGTCGCAGGGTGAGGGACCGCACCTCTCCTACGCGTGGCAGTGGTTTGGCT
>JAGNMU010000523.1 GCA_017991005.1 Gemmatimonadaceae bacterium
GAAGGACAGGATTTCGCGGTCCCGGGCGTCAACAGTCTCGACAACGCCAAGACGCGCTTCGTGTCGTCGAGTCTCGAAGAGATCAAGGCCAGCGGCTATTTCTTCACGCTCGGCGCCGACTACAAAGGCAAGTACATCGCCGACGGGTTGATTCGCCGAGACGGCAGCTCGCTCTTTGGCGCGAATGAACGCTGGAACAGCTACTACCGTGTGAGCGGTGCGTGGCGTCTGGCGCAGGAATCGTGGTGGATGCTCCCCGTCTTCACCGATTTCAAACTGCGTGCCTCGCAGGGTACGGCGGGTGGTCGTCCGAGCTTCAGCGATCAGTACGAAACGTTTTCGTTCAATTCGGCGGGCGGGGTGCTCAAGCAGAATCTTGGCAACAAGAACCTGCGCCCCGAACATGCCACCGAAACCGAACTCGGCATCGATGCCATCATCAAAGAGCGGTATTCGGTGCAGCTCTCGTACGCCAAGAATCGCGTCATCGATCAGCTGATTCAGGTGCCACTCGCCGGCTTCTTCGGCTATGGCCAGCAGTGGCAGAACGCCGGCACTGTCGAAGGCAACACGTATGAAGCGACGGTGGAAGCGCAGCTCATCAAACGGCCGTCGTTCTCGTGGCGCGCCGGCCTCGTGGCCGATCGCTCACGCAGCAAGGTGACGGAGTTCAACCGTTCGTGCTTCACCACCGGCACCATCGGCTTCCGCTGCGCTGGCGTGGGTCTCACTGAGATGTACGGCTTCCAGTTCCTGCACGACAAGCAGTATCTGCCGGCCGATGCCCAGGGCCGCGCGAATGAGTTCGACGTGAACGACGAAGGGTTGCTGGTGTGGGTTGGCCTCGACGCACAGGGCAACCCCAAGAAGTTCACGCAGGGCGAAACGGCGACGGGCGGCTGGGGCACGACGGCTACGATCGGTTCCTCGTCGTATGGCTGGGGCTTGCCGATTCAGCGCAAGGACAGCACCGGCAGCTCAGCGGTCATTCGCATCGGTGACGGCCTGCCGAAGTTCAAATGGGGTTTCACCAACAGCGTGACTTGGAAGAACTTTGACGTCTTCACGCTGGTCGATGTGGCGGTGGGCGGTCAGGCGTACAACCAGACCAACCAGCGCATGTATCAGTGGGCGAAGAGCGCCGATGTCGATCAGGCGGGCAAGCCGCAGGAGCTCAAGAAGCCGATCGAGTACTACGTCGCATTGTATGCCGCGAACAGCCCCACCGATTACTTCGTCGAAGACGCCGGCTACGTGAAGCTGCGTGAACTGTCCGTCAAGTATCGCTTCGGACAGAAGACCGTCGGTCTGCTGCGTCCGTTCGGTGCGCGCGGCGCCTCCATCTCGCTCATCGGCCGCAATCTGTTCACGTCCACCAAGTACTCGGGATATGACCCGGAAGTCGGCGGTACGCTTACACGGCTCGACAGCTTTGACTATCCCCGCTACCGGACGTTCACCGGCAGCTTCGAAATCACCTTCTGACACGAGGATCACGCGAATGCCATATACGCAGAAGCGCTCCCGGCAGCTGATGCTGCTGCCGATCCTCGGGCTCGTCCTGGCATCCTGCCAGGATCTCGAGGTGACCAATCCCAACCTGCCCGACGCGCAACGCGCGACGCAGCAGCCCACGGCGACGGAAACGTTTGTCGCCACCTCGTTCCGCACCTGGTGGCCCGTGGCCGGCCACGACGACTATCCGTCGTGGGCGTTCTCGACCATGGCCAACGAAGTCACGTCGGGATTTGCCGACTTCGGTCAGCTGGAACTGTCCGCGCAGCCGCGCGGGGCGTGGAACAACAGCCCCGTCAACGCACGCCGATTTGTGTCAGAAGATCCGTGGTACGGCTTGTCGCGCACCATTTCTTCGGTGAACGATGCCCTGCGCGCGATCAACGGCGGTCTGCTGATCGTCGACAGCTCGCGCACGGCGCGTACCAAAGCCGTGGGCAAGTTCATGCAGGGGCTGTCGCATGGCTATCTGGGGCTGTACTTCGACAAAGCCTTCATCGTCGATGAGAAAACGCTGCTCGATACCATCGCCGATCCGCAGTTTGCGACGTATCAGGAGATGAACGCGGCGGCGATTGCCCAGATCGACTCCGCCATCGCGATTGCCAACCGCAGCAACTTCACGCTGCCGGTGGATAGCTGGCTGTACACGCCGCTCACCAGAGACCAGTTCATTCGCGTCGCGAATTCGTTCGTGGCGCGGCTGATGGTGTACAACGCGCGCAGTCGCGCGGAACGCGCCGCGGTAGACTGGAACAAGGTGATTCAGCGTATCGATGCCGGCATCACCACCGACTTCGCACCCACCGCGCAGGTGGATGTGTTGTGGGATGACTGGAAGCGTCTGGTGGCCCGTCTGCGCACCGCCGGCCGCCCCAGTGACTACGGCCGGCCGAGCTACGACCTGATCGGACCGGCCGATTCCACCAACGGCTATGTGAACTGGCTGGCCACCCCACTCACCTCGCGCGCCGCGTTCCAGTTGCGCTCGAAGGATCGTCGCATTCACGGTGCAGGCGGCCCAGCCACGCAGGGGCTGTACGTCGGTTACAACGTCAACAACATCTTCGACCCAAGCCGCGGTACGTGGCGCTTCTCGCACTACGCGTATTTCCGGAACGGCACGGGCACCACATGGCAAACCGGGACGCAGATCGCCATGCCGGTCTCGGAGATGGATCTGCTGAAGGCGGAAGCGCTGATTCGTCTGAATCGTGCAGCGGAAGCCGTGCCACTCATCAACAAGACGCGCGTCGCCAACGGACAACTCCCACCGGTGACGGTGGCGGGCCCGCCCGACGAAGCGGGCTGCGTGCCGCGCAAGCAGAACGGCCAGTGCGGCAGCCTCTGGGATGCGCTGCGGTATGAGAAGGGCATCGAAGGGTTGGGCGTCTCCGGCGTAAACCGGTTTTTCGATGCCCGCGGATGGCAGATGTTGCCGGCGAACACGCCGGTGCATCTCCCGGTCCCGGGACGCGAACTGGCGGTGCTGCAGAAGCCGCTCTACACGTTCGGCGGTGGCGGAGCGGGCAGCGCGCCGGCTCCGACGCCGGAAGTGTGTCCGGTGGCGTTAGGGCGCTGCCCGTGATGAGGCGAGAGGTTTTCGTGGGCTGATACGCTTGGAGAAGGACAAAGGGAGGGAGGAACGGATCCAGGAATCAGGAGGCAGCCTGTGGCGCGATGCGCCGGGTTCTGCTTCCTGACACCTGGATCCGTTCCTCCCTCCCTTTGTCCTTTCTAGGTCTCGCGTCACACGACGGACCGCGCTTCCCTACCGCCTCCTCCGCGCCGTCGAATC
>JAGNMU010000525.1 GCA_017991005.1 Gemmatimonadaceae bacterium
GTCCACAGACACGAAGCCCGCGCTCCCGCCGATGCTGCGTGCATGGCTTGGCGCACGGAACCCGCTCATGGTGCCGTACCTCGGATGGTTCGGCGCCTTTGGTGCGCTCACGACCGCCAATCTCATCGCGTGGGTCACTGGCAACAGACCCGCCGGCTTTGGCGATATCCCACTGCTTGCCAGCATCGCATCGCTGCCGCTGCTGCCCATCATCGGTTTTCATCTCAACCAGGCGCAGCGACAGTTCCGTGCCGGACATACGTTGACCGATCTTCGCTCGGCGCTCGAGATTGCGCGACGGGAACGCGAAGAGTCCGAGTCACTCACGCGCGAGAAGCACGAAGGGACCGCTCGCCGACTGCTGCGCGTTGGCACCGTGCTCTCGGCAACGTGGCTGGCCGTCTCCATCGGTCTTTTGATGGCAGGTGTGATCCATGAGAATCGTCGCTCGCCGCAAGTCTTTGGCGTCTCACTCAACATCTTCCTGATCTTCACACCGGTGCTGAGCACGATGCTCTTGGGTGCCATCAGCAACGCGCTCGACGTGCAGTTCATCCCGAACGCGATCCGCAAAGGGTGGCAGACCGGCCTTCGCGATCGCCTCTGGAACAGCAAAGTGGGCAACTGGCTTGCCAAGCGACTTGGTGCGCCAGAACAGTCGCGCGCCGTCGGTGGCGGCGTGTTTCGCGCCACCGAGGCGGCGCTCGGACTCGCGGTGTCCGAGCTCTTTGCGGCGCTGCCGAGCGCGTTCCGCGAAAACCTCGAGGAGCTTCCGGCAACGGTCGCCGCACTCGAGGCCACCGCGGCAGCGGCCCGCGCCGAGTTGGATGTGGTGGCGGCACTTGCCCCGTCGGGCTCAGCCGATGCGGCGCTCCTTGACCGGCGACGCAGCGCCGCCACCACACAGCTCGGTGCCAGCGTGGCGGCGCTGGAAGGGATTCGACTGGATCTCTTGCGCCTGCACTCGGGCGCGAATGATCTGGCACCATTGACGACGCTGATCGAATCGGCGCGTCAGGCTGGCGACGACATCAAACGACTGGCGGAGGCGCAGGGAGAGGTAGCGGACGCGTTGCGTGTGTGACGGATCGGTAGGCAGCGGCAGTGGTCAGTTTGTCAGTGGTCAGACAACGGCTGAGTTGTGGGTCGTCAGTCCGAGTGCTCAGTGTTCAGTTCAACTGGAGACTCAGAACTCGGACTGACGACCCACGACTCAGCGGTGGACTGACGAACTGACACACCCGAACTGACGCACCGACCGATGACGAGTACTCGGTTGTTCAGACCTCAGACAACCGCTGGGCTCCGGGTCGTCGGCTCGTGCGACCTCCGTGTCTTCCCGACCCGCTGACGTGCTGCGCGCCGAATGAGCCACTCCGCCACGATGACGTTGATCACCCAGCCTGCACCCATCATCACCGCTCTTGGACCTACTCCGGGTGGGCCGTCGACCAACAGAAACCACGGTAGGTGGGTGAGCACCTGTGTGCCGGCGCCCATGCCAATTGCGTAGGCGCGAATCATCCAGTGGCCATGCGAGACAAAGTCGCGCCGACGAATCGCGCCGAGCGACCACAGGATGGACGCGAGCATTGCCGTGCCGAAAATCATGCGTTCCAGGTACACCAGTTCCCCATCGTTCGCTGGCCACGGATAGACGTTCGCCATCCAGAGGCCTGACAACGCCACCAGCAGTCCACTCACCATGAGCACGTACCCTGCACGTTGGTGCCACAGACGATGGCGGCGGCGAATTCGCGGTGAGAACTGAAACGCCCCGACGAAGCTGAACACGAGCGCGGCAACGGCATGTATCGCGATTGGAAACGGCGCACCCAGGAATCGTGCGTTGTCCGGCGTGATGGCAGCGCCCTGGCCAATTTCGGCCAAGCGGACGCTGCCACCAATTGCCGGGACCACACTCAGCGCGACGAGGAGCGCGGGAATCAGTCTGTCTGCGGTCGTCGACTTCATGTGTGATGTCGCCGTGCGTCAGCGCTGTGCTGCGTTTCGACGATTGAACCGCATACCCACCATGACGACGACATCGTTGCGCGTGTCCGAGCTGCCCGTTCCCACGAGTGGCTTGAAGCCGGTGGCGTAGTCACGCACTTCCACACGCACGCCAAGTCGACCACGACCGAGCTCTGCACCCGCGGCGACGTATCCGGCGACGTTGTTGGTCGCGTCGGCGTCGATCGAGCGATAGTTGTAGCTCCGCGTGCCGGCGCCAGCGCCGACAAACGGACTCAGGGTCGCGGCGCGGTCAGCAAACCACGTCGTGGGCCGGACTTCCACACCCAGGTCGGTGGTGAACACATCGAGCTTGGGATCGTTGGTGGTGGCAATGTCTCGGCTTCGTGCCCAACCGAACGTCCCCGTCACGGCCAGCATCGGCCGCACCAGCCACGACACTTGGGCGGCGCTCATCTGGGCATCCTTGACCTGCGTGCGTTGCGCACCCGTACCGACGAGGGCGCCGCTCGTGAAGCGCAATTCCCACGTGGGTGCGCTGGCGGCGGGCGATTGTGCTGCCACGGTCCGCGCGGACACCACCGTTGAAACAATCGCACTGGCCGCGAGAATCGCCACGTGCGCGACCGCCCGACGGCGCACCCAGCGGGGGACCAGGAGGAGCAGGTGCGGCGCGGACACGATGGATGAGAGCAACATGGGGGGGTCTCGGAAAAGATGTGGGTGATCAGATGGCAATCGCCGCTGCCGTTCGGGGCGCCGATTGATTAGTGTACTACATACACTGTTACGGTGTATCATATACACAGTTTAAAACCTGTCAACCCTTTTGTGGACAGATCGGCATGGCCGGACCGAAAAAAGCGAAGACCTTCACCCACGATCACATCATGCAGGCCTCGGTACGGGTGGATGCGGAACTGCGGCGCCGGAGCCAGTTGCTCTGGGACGACCGCTCACTCGCGACCCGCGGACCCAAGGCGGCGTTCACACCCGATGACGTGGTGAAGGCCGCCGTTCAGATCGCCGACGAGGACGGTTTGAGCGCGGTGACCATG
Organism: Gemmatimonadaceae bacterium; assembly: GCA_017991005.1. GTDB lineage: Bacteria > Gemmatimonadota > Gemmatimonadetes > Gemmatimonadales > Gemmatimonadaceae > Gemmatimonas. The sequence continues at coordinate 3,033 of JAGNMU010000525.1, forward strand.
AGTGCCGTGTCGGCCCGGCTCGGGCTGACCACGATGGCGGTGTATCGCTACTTCCCGAGCAAGGAAGCGCTCATCGACGCGATCGTCGACGCGGGTTTGGGGCAACCGCCTCGGCCGTCGCCGGATGCACGTGCCTGGCGGGACGACGTCGCGCAGTGGATGCGCGCCAAACGCGCCATGCTGTGCGCGCGGCCGTGGTTGGCCGAGTTACCTTTTGTGGCGGCGCCCCACGGGCCCAATTGGTTGCGATGGCTCGAAGCGCTGCTCGCGCCACTGATG
>JAGNMU010000087.1 GCA_017991005.1 Gemmatimonadaceae bacterium
GCGAATCGCCGCGTACTTTGCCAAACCCACGTCGCCTGACGAAGCGCCGATCATCGATGGCGATGCGTTCACCAACACGCAGGAATATCCCACCCGCTTTGCGGTCGGCTCGGCCAGCGGAAATGCGCAGCGCGCCACCGTCCCCGTGCGATTCAGCGACGGCTACATGGAACGCACCGTCACCTACGTGATGCGCCGCTCGACGATCTGGCAGGTTGACGATCTTCGGTACGAGGACGGCTCCACGTTACGCGCGTCGCTCAAGTAGTCCGCTCACGCCATCCGCTCCGGAGGTCCGTGCCACGCGCCCGTTCACTCAGGCAACGCAAACGCCACGTACGTGCCGCCGCTTTTCGCGCCGTTCTTCCCTCCGCCGCAGGCGATGACGATGTACTGCTTGCCGTTCACCGTGTAGGTGGACGGCGTGGCGTTGCCTGCCGCGGGCAAGGTGGTTTGCCAGAGTAAGCGGCCGGTGCGTTTGTCGAACGCGCGAAACTTGTTGTCGTACGTCGTGGCCGCGATGAGCAGCAATCCGTTTTGGGTGACAATCGCTCCACCGTAGCTGTCGGTCCCAGTATGGCGAATGCCCTTGGCTGCGAGTGTGGGATATTCACCGAAGGGAACCGACCAGCGCGTCGCGCCCGTGTTCAGGTCGATCGCATTGAGCGTCCCCCACGGGGTTTTGATGCCCGGGTACCCTTCGTGATCGAGAAAGATGTCGAAGAATGCTGTCCGGTAGGGAAGCGCATATGGCGACGTCCCAACTGTTTTCACCGACGAATCTTTGCCGGTCACGAGATAGTTCACGATGTCGTTGATGGCACCGCCATCCATGGCGCCACCAAAGGCCGGCATCCGTCCCGTACCTTCGCGCACGATCTGCAAGAGCTGCTCGCGCGAGCGTTTGGTCGCGATGTTGACCAGCGTCGGACCAAGCGCCGTTCCTGCCAAGGCATCGCCGTGACAGCTTGCACAATTGGCGGCGTACAAGGACTTGTCGCTGCGTGGCACCAGTTTGAGCAGCCACGCCATCTCGTTCGAGTTGACGTACAGCAGTCCGGTCGTCGGGTCGAATGCCGGACCGCCCCACTCACCTCCGCCGTCCACGCCAGGATAGATGATTGTGCCCGTGGTGTTGGGTGCGTCGAACGGATGTCCCGTTTTGTACGCGTTGAACGTCTTGAGCGCCGAGGCCCGCGCCGCCCGCGTGCGCGTGGTCAGGTCGTTCACGGTGAGCTGTTGCCGCGCAAACGGCGCCGGCAGCGTGGGAAAGAACTGCGAGGCGGCAGGCTGCTCACCGTCGAGCGCGACGTGCGGCATGGGCCGTTCTTCGACGGGGAACATCGGCGTGCCCGTCTCGCGCTCGAACAGCCAGACGTGTCCCGTCTTGGTGATCTGCGCGACGGCATCCACCGGCTTGCCGTCGCGTTGCACCGTGACCAACGTCGGCGCGGCCGGGAGATCGCGATCCCAGAGATCGTGCTTGAGCACCTGATAGTGCCAGATGCGCTCACCGGTGCGTGCGTTGAGTGCGAGCACACTGTTGGCAAACAGATTGTCGCCCAACCGGTTGGCGCCGTAGAAGTCGTACGAGGCCGAGCCCGTGGCGGCAAAGACCATCGCGCGTTTGGGGTCGATGGTCACGCCCGACCACGCGTTGGCGCCGCCGGCAATCGTCCAGGCATCGGTGGGCCACGTGTTGTAGCCGAATTCCCCCGGATGCGGGATGGTATGAAAACTCCACCGCAACGCGCCGGTCTTGATATCGAACGCACGGATGTCGCCAGGCGCACTGGGCAGCGCCTCGGGCACACTGCTGCCAATGATGAGCAGATCGTCGAACACCACACCCGGCGTACTCGCACTCACTGAAAGTCCTTCGACCGGACGACCGAGACCTGCTCGCAGATCGACCCATCCGTTGCCGTTGGTGCCGAACGACGTGATCGGTTTGCCCGTCGCGCGGTCCAGCGCGTACAGGCGATTGCGATAGTTGAAGATCACCCGATCGCCGGTGACGACGACGCCACGATGACGGATACGCGACGTGGGTGGTGCGCCATTGTTCGGGTCAAACCGCCACAGTTCTTTCCCCGTCGCGGCGTTGAGCGCGAAGACATGCAGCTTGGGCGTGGTGGCGTAGAGCACGCCATCGATGACGATCGGATTCGCCTGCATCTCCGATCCGCTAAACGCGTCGTGTGTGTCGTACGTCCACGCCACCTTGAGCCGCGCGACATTGGCTGGCGAGATTTGCCCGAGCGTCGTGAAGTGCGAGTTGTCGGTGTTGCCGCCGTACACCGGCCAGTCGGCGGAGCGCCCCGCTGTGGTGCTCTGCGCCACGGCCACGGTGGTGACCCATGGAACGACCAAGGCGCACAGCGCGAGACGCGCGCGCGGATGCGCAGGTGGATGTGCAGGTGGATGTGCACGCGCCAGGTTCATCGCAGCGTCGCCTTGCCGGTTTTGGGGTCAAACGTCGCGCCGTCGGGGAGCAGATGCATCTGCACGCCACTCGCGCCAAGCACTGCGCTGCTGCCGGGCGTACGCTGCGCATTCCGTGCGTCGACAATCAGCACCGCGCTTGCGCCCATGATACGCCACAGGCCACTCGGCTCGACAATGATGGCGGTCCCTTCGTCGATGCCAGCGCCCAGATGCGGCGCGTCGGCCAGCACGAGACTCAACAACCGATTCTGTCGTTTGCGCCGCAGAAAGTGCTGGTCGATGATGGCGTCGGTGAGGTACGCGAACCCACTGTCTGTCTCCACCGACCCGCGCTTCACGCGGGTCCACGCCTCCGTGGTATCGCGGCCGCGAATCAGCTCGGTGCCGGTGATCATCGGCGTCGAAATCACGGCCGCACCAGCGGACGTCCCGCCGACAACCGCGCCGGCGAGATATCGCGCCCGAATGGCGCGTTCGACCTTGGTGCCCAGCAGCACCTTGGTCAGCCGGTTCTGATCACCGCCGCCAAACCAGATGCCGGTGACGGAATCGAGCAGCCGCACCACCGAGTCCATGTCGGCCTGCTCACGTGTGATCCAGTGATTGCGCGCCTGCGCGCCCAACTTGCGCAGATCCTCGGCCTTGGCACTCCCACTTTGTTCGCCCGAGGCACTGGCCATCGCAAACACGGCGATGCGCGCCTGGCCGGGGCCACCCGCGCGCCGAACAAACTCCTCGACGAGCGCCGGCGGTTGCGTGCCGCCCCCCACAATGAAGAGCGTACCGCGTGCGCCCGGTTGCGCGCGGAGCGCCGAACCGGTCAGCGCGAAGGTGAGGCCAAGCAGCACGGCGGCAGCCCGCGCCATACCGCTGGAGGAGCGACGGAGAAGTTCGGAGTGTATCATGGCTCAGAAGGTGTCCCGTACAAGCGGGGGCAGGAAGAGGGCCGCGCACCGTGCTCGCGTTTCGCGCCACGATACACCCAGTTGGGGGAGAGACACCATGCGGCATCGTCTGTGGCAATCCGGATGTACGCTGGCGCTCGCGCTGATCGTCGCAGGCTGCGGCGACGACTCCCTCAACGACATTCGGGTCTGCACCGACATCGGCTGCTCCAGCGGACTCACCGTCCGCCTCGCCTCCAAACCCGTGGGGACGTACAAAGTGGAGGTGTTCGCTGCGGCGCCCGACCAGCAGCCCGTCAGCGTCTATGAGTGCACTACGGTGGCGTCCTGTCAGCAGAACGTCTTTTTCCCTTCGTTCTTCCCGACGCACCCGTATGTTCGCGTCACCTCGGCCGCCGGCACCCGACTGACGGAGATCACGCAGGTGATCTACCAGTCCACCTACCCCAACGGTCGTGACTGTCCGGATGAATGCCGCAACGCGAGCGTGGATGTGAGCATCCCGTAAGCGCGGCGCCGGGTGCCCCAGGCGTGGAGCTCGCCGCGCGTCCGCCCGCCGCCCGCCGCGACTGGTCCCGCTGACCCTCCCCACCTGAGCTTGACAACGGGGCTCGGCCTTGGAGAACTTTGTTCGGACAATGGACAAAGTCCATCCCGCCGTTCCTCGGTGCCTCTCCAGTACTGATTCCGACCGCTGTCGGAGTATTGCCTGTCGACGCATCCCCACCGTCCTCCCAGGCAATCCATGCGTCCGTTCACGAAGGTCGCCGCCCTCGCGCTGCTCCTCGGCGCGAGCATTTCGCTGTCCGCGTGCGACAGCTCCTCGACCACCACGCCCGCGCCCAAGACCCTGTCGTCGATCACGGTCAGTCCTGCCACGGCAACGCTGACGATCGGAGGCACGCAGGCACTCGCCGTCACTGGCACGTACAGCGACGCCACAACGGCGGCGATCACCACCGGTCTGACGTACACCACCTCGGCCAGCACCGTTGCGACCGTCACCAGTGCAGGTGTCGTGACGGCCGTGTCGGCCGGCAGCGCCACCATCACCGCGAGCGTTTCGGGCAAATCGGCAACAGCCGCCATCACGGTGTCCGCGCCCGCACCGACGCTCAGTTCGATCGCCGTGACGCCAGGCTCGGTCAACCTCGCGCCTGCGGCAACGCAGCAGCTCACGGTGACCGGCACCTACAGTGATGCCACCACTGCGGCGTTGGCCTCGGGTGTCACGTTCGGATCGGCGACGGCGGCGGTCGCCACCGTCAGCGCATCAGGGCTGATCACGGCAGTGGGAGTGGGCACGTCGATCATCACCGCCACGCACACCGCATCCACGCGCACCGCGACCGCCACGGTCACCGTTGCGGCGATTGCCGGCGGCGCGCTGGTGTTCCTGGACGACTACAACAGTGGCGTGAGTTTTGCCGACTTTGGCGGTGCGGCGAACGCGGTGACCGTTGATGCGACCACGTTGAACAACGGGCGCAAGACGCTCAAAGCGGTCATCACCGCCACCGGCGGGTACTCCGGTGGTGCGCTCGTTGCCGCGGCGCCGCGCAATCTCTCCGCCTACAATGCGCTCACGTTCTGGGCCAAGGCGAGTGTAGCGAAGAGCAGTCTCAAGGTGGGAGTCGGCAACAACGCGGCCACCACGTTCTTCAACGCCGAATCGATCGGCATTCCGCTGACGACGACGTTCACGAAGTTCATCATCCCGTTGCCGAATCCGGCCAAGTTTGTCGGTGTGGACGGGCTGTTTCACTTCGCCGACGGGCCGAACAACTACACGGTGTGGTTCTCGGACATTCAGTACGAGACCTTGCCGCTCTCGCAGGTCGCCGCGCCGACGGCGGCCACGGCGGCATGGCCCTCGCTGACGGTTGCACTGGGCTCGCCGGCTCAGATTTCCCCCGCGCCCAACACGGTGCGCTTCACGACGCCGACGTTGCCGAACGGTGGCATCCTGAGCGACGTCGCCTGGCGCTGGTACACGTTCACGTCGAGCAACCCGGCCGTCGCGACGGTGAGCGCCGATGGATTGGTCACGGGCGTGTCCGCGGGCACCACCAACATCAGTGCCACGATGAACGGGCTCACCGTCACCGGCTCCGCGCCGATCACCGTCACGGTGCCGCTCGCGGTGCCGACCACCATCGCTCCCGCTCCGACGCGGCCGTCGGCCAACGTCATCTCGCTCTTCACGACGGCGTATACCAACCGCGGCGTCGACACATGGCGCACAAGCTGGAGCTTCGGCGGCAATGAGCTGACCGATCCGTTTGTGGTGGCCGGCCGGAATATCAAGAAGTATTCGCTCTTCAATTTCGCGGGCATCGAGTTCGGCATTTCCGCGCCGGCCAACATCGTCGACGCCACGACGATGACCCATTTCCACGTCGATGTGTGGTCGCCGAATCCGTCGGCCAATCTCGAGATCCAGCTGGTCAACGACCCAGCAGGCACGGCCCTGGTGGGCAAGTATCAGGCCGGTTTGCTCGCCACCGGTTCGTGGGTCTCACTCGACATTCCGCTGGCCAGCTTCACGGGCCTGTCGGGCAAGAACGAGTTGCAGCAGCTGTTGTTCGTCGCCGCCGGACCGAGTGTGTTGTACATCGACAACGTGTACTTCCACAACTGACCGGTGGCGCAGGGCGGTCGACGACCGCAGCATGATGCGAGAGCACGGTGCACGAACACGGCGGGGGTGCCTTCGGGCATCCCCGCCGTGTCAGCGATAGCCTGCCGCCTGCAGCTCAAACAACTCGGCGTAGCGCCCACCCTGTTTGAGCAGTTCGTCATGCGTACCGGCCGCTTCGACGCTGCCGTTGGCGAGCACCAGAATACGATCCGCCATACGCACACTCGAGAAGCGGTGCGAGATGAGCACGCTCGTCTTGCCGGCGCTCAGTTCTTTGAAGCGCTGAAACACTTCGAACTCGGCGCGCGCATCGAGCGCGGCGGTCGGCTCGTCGAGAATCAACAGCTGCGCGTCACGCATATACGCACGGGCGATCGCCACCTTCTGCCACTCGCCGCCCGACAGATCGACGCCCGTGCGAAAGCGTTTGCCGATAAGCTGGCCGTACTTGCCGGGCAATTTCGCGATCACGTCGTCCGCCAGACTGCGCGCCGCCGCCGTTTCAATGCGCGTCTGATCGTCGCGCGCGTCGATGCGACCCACCGCGATGTTTTCACCGGCGGTAAGACTGAAACGAACGAAATCCTGAAAGATCACGCCGATGTTGGCGCGCAGCTCGTCGAGATCGTACTCGCGCAGGTCGTGACCGTCGAGCAGAATGCGACCCTCGTCAGGATCGTAGAGGCGCGCCAGCAACTTGACGAGTGTCGTCTTGCCGGCACCGTTCTCGCCCACCAGCGCGAGCGTCTCGCCGGCGTGCAACGTGAACGTCAGATGGCGCACCGCCCAGTGATCGGCACCCGGGTATTGAAAGCCGACATCGAGGAATTCGATACTGCGCGCAAACGGCTTCGGTACGGGACGTGCGTTGGGTGGCGAGTGTATCTCGGAACGAATGGTGAAGAACGAAAACAGGTCGTCGAGATAGAGCGCCTGGCTGGCCGTATACGAAAACCCCACCAGCAGCGACTCCAACAGTCCGCTCAGTCGACGGAACGAGCCGGCGAGAAAGGTGAGATCGCCGATGGTGAACTGTCCGGCGAGTGTACGCCAGGTGATGAACGCGTACGCCGCGTAGTAGCCGCTGGTCCCGATGGCCGTCAGCAGACCCATCCACCCGGCGCGCTGCCGCGCGAGACGCCGGTTGACCGTGTAGAAGTCGGTGGACAGTGCACGGAAGCGATCAATCAGAAACGCGTTGAGTCCGAAGATCTTCACTTCCTTCGCCGTCTCCACGCTTGATCCTGTCTGACGCAGATACTCGAGTTGCCGCCGCTCCTGCGCACGCGACCACATCAACGCGTAGTCGCGCGCATTGAAGTGCGCTTCGCCGACAAACGCCGGCACCAGCGCGACAAACAACAGCAGGATGAGCCATGGCGCGTAGACGGCCAGACCGGCGCCAAAGCTGATGATCGTGATCAGGTTCTGCACCTGACCAAACACCTGACCCATCACGCCCAGCCCCGACGACGCCTGCGTGCGCGCCCGCTCCAACCGGTCCTGGAGTTCGCTGTCCTCGAACTGTTCGAGATCGAGTGTGGCGGCGTGCTCCATCAAACGCACACTGGTGGCAATGGAGAACTGGGCGCCCAGCATCATGTCAAATAGGGAACCCGCGCGTCCCGCCAGATCAGACAGAATGGCCAGCGCAAACTCGGCGCCGATCAGCCAGAGTGCCCGATCGAGCAGGCCGCTCGCCAGCCAGTCCGACCACGTGGCCGGGGCGTTGGGCAACGCCGCCTTCTGAATCACCTCGTCGATGATCAGTTTGCCGACGTACAACGTGATCACCGGCAGCAATGCGCGCACCAAACGCACCAGCAGCGTGGACATCGTCAGCACACGGCTGGTGCGCCACACGAGCCCAAACAGCGGAATCACGTGGCGCATGGCGCCAAACCGCTCGCGAACAGTCTTGATGGGCGGAGGCGGTCCGCCGCGGCGATTCATCGCGTGGCGCGGCGGCGGGCGGTGATCAGGACGGCAATCTCATCGGGCCGAGGATTGATGAAATCCAGCCGCACCCGGCCATCGGGCAGCGTGGAGACCGTCGCCGGAATGGCACTGTTGGTGAGCACCCAGCCGGCGGGCAGGACAACGGCGTTGGTGGGGCGACCGAACGCGCGATCCCAGATTAGTTCATCGTTGACCACGCGATAGCGTGCGCTATCGGTGTACGTCTCCGACATGCGCAGCCGGACCGAAGCACCGGCGGCGACCGGTGCGAACCGAAACACCACTGCCTGTGTGGCGGCCGTGACGTTGGCGACATCGAGATTGGCGGCGCTGATGGCCGCGCCCGTGAGCACGTCAAACCGGAGTGACTCGCCGGTGTCCAGATTGCGCGCGGACGGTGCGGAGACCGAACTGCCCGCCCGCACCACGTTCACATAAGACGCCACGCCGGGACGCGTTTCGGTGTAGTCGTGATACAAGTCAAACGCGTGCGTCTCCGGCTGCTGCAGGAAGTAGACGATCTCCCGCGTTTGCCGAGCACGTTCGTCCAACCGCGCGGCGACATTCGATGCCGCAGGGGCCAGTGCGCGGACGGGCCGGGCACGGAGAATCAGCGGCGCTTCCGCCGGCGTGGCATTCCAGAAGCTGATCGCGATGCGGCCGTCGGCCTCCTGGAGCACCTGTGACGGATAGTTGCAGGAGACCAATTCGTAGCCAACCGGCAAGACGACGGCATTGCGTTTGATGCCGAGCGGGCGGTTGAACACGATGACGTCACCCTCGACGAAGTAGCTCTTGGTATCTTCGTAGGTCTTGTCGATCAGCACCCGCGCTTCGCCGCCGTCGGACGGCACGGGCCGCGCCAGCGTGACGCGGATGTACTGCTGGGTGCTGTCTGACACGCGCACCCCGCCCGCGCGCGCGGCCACGGCGCCCACCACATCAAACGGCAGCGGCCGTCCGGTCGCGCGATCAAAGACGCGTTCGTCGGTCGCAATGCTGCCCGCGCGAATGGCGTTGAAGAAATGCGTGGCGCCCGGTGTGGTGGCCGTGACGTCGTACAAGATGCGGAACTTGCCCGAGCCTGGCGCGAGCAGTTCATACCGTGTGTAGTCGTCCGCCTGCGTCTGTCGCGCGGGCGCCGTTGCGCTCCCCGACTGGGCAAGCGAGATGGGAACGAGCGCGGGCAGGCACCACGGCGCCAGACAGGCAACGAGCCGCGCGGTGAACGCGCGCGAAAAGCGAGCAGGGTGAGTACGCATACAAATAGGATGGGCGATTTTCGTCCGTTCAGCCACTCCCGACGCGATCGGACTTTCGCGCGGTCGTGCGCGGCATCAGCTTATCATTGACGAGCACGTCTGTGGGTGCGCGACCGCGCCATCACCTTTCCTCTCACGCGAGCGAGTGCGTCCGACAATGGCGTCACTCTATTGGATCTGTCTGCTGCTGGGTGGTGGCGTGGTGCTGCTCCAGCTGATCGCCTCAGTCGTGGGGCTGGATCACGACGCCCCGCACGATGTGCTGGGCCACGGCGCTGCGAGCGAAGGGCTGCACCTCTTCAGCATCCGCGCACTGGCTGCGGCCGTGGCGTTCTTCGGCGTGGGTGGGCTGGCGGCGCAATCGCTTGGCGCGCCGGCACTGCTCACGCCGGTCGCCGGCGCTGTGGCTGGCGTGGCGGCCGCCGCTGCGGTGGCGACGTTGATGCGCGGCATGCGGCGTTTGGAAAGCGATCAGTCGTTTCGCCTGGCCACGGCCGTGGGCCAGTCGGGCGATGTGTATCTGAGTATCCCCGCGCATCGAGGCGGGACCGGCAAAGTGCACATCACGTTGCAGGAGCGGCTCATGGAGCTCGATGCAGTCACCACCGAAGAGTTCATCGACACGGGCGCTCGCGTGCTGGTGATTGACACCATCGCGCCGGCAACTGTCGTAGTGGTTCGTGAACCCCGCATTCTCGAGGAAGGCAATGATCCCGTCTAGTTTTGCCCTGCAGGCTGCATCCGTTCCCGATGTGCTGTCGACGTTGCCACTGACGCTGGTGGCACCGGCGTTGGGGCTCGCCGTGGTTGTGGGCATGGCATTCCTGTTTGTCACGCGCTACAAGCGCTGTCCGGCCAACCGCGTCCTCGTGATCTCCGGCCGTGTGTCGGGCGACGGCGCCGCGCGCTGCATTTCCGGCGGCGGCTCGTTCGTCTGGCCGGTAATCCAGGAATACGCGTATCTCTCGCTCGAGCCGATCCAGATCGACATTCCGCTCAAGGACGCGCTGTCGCTCGAGAACATTCGCGTCGCCGTGCCCAGTGTCTTCACGGTCGCCATCGGCACGGAAGAAGCCGTGCGGCAGAACGCGGCCATCCGCCTGATGGGTCTCACGCACGATCAGATCAAGCGGCAGGCGCAGGACATCATCTTTGGACAGTTGCGTCAGGTGATTGCCTCAATGCGCATCGAGGAAATCAACCGCGATCGCGAGGGGTTCCTGCATCGCATTCAAACCTCGCTCGAGCCGGAGCTGCGCAAGATCGGTCTGGTGCTCATCAACGTGAACATCACCGACCTCAAGGACGACTCGGGCTATATCGAGGCGATCGGCAAGAAGGCCGCCGCGATGGCGGTGCAGCAGGCGCGCGGTGACGTCGCCGATCAGGAAAAGCTGGGTGAGGTGCGTGTCGCCGACGCCGAACGCGATCGGGCGGTGCAGGTGGCCAACGCGCAGAAGATTCGTGAAATCGGCATGCGCGAGGCTGAACGCGACAAACTCGTGCGCGTGGCCGAAGTGGACAAGGAACAGAAGATCGGCGAGCAGCGCGCCGCGTTCGAGCGCGATGCGCAAATCAAAGACGCCGATCGCGCACGTCGTGTCTCGATCGCGGAAAACGAAGCCAAGGCCATCGAGGGCGAAGCCGCGTCGATGGCGCTGGTGGCCGCCAGCCGCGCCACACTGCAGGTGCGTGAGTCGGAAGCCTATCAGCTTTCCGAAACACGCAAGCGCGAGGCCGAAGCGGCGGTGCAGGAAGCGCAGAACCGCGCCATGGCGCGCTCAGCGTTGGCGTTGCTCGACCGCGTGGAGGCCGAACGTCGCGCCGAACTCGAAGCACCAGCGCGTGCCGAAAAAGCCCGCACGATCGTGGAAGCGCAGGCCGCCGCCGAAAGCCAGCTCATTCAGGCGCAGGCAGAAGCACAGTCCATCTTTCTCAAGCTGGAAGCCGAAGCGCGTGGGCAGTATGAAATCATGTCCAAGCGTGCCGACGCCATGAAGGAGCTGGTGGCCGCCGCCGGTGGCGCGAAGGAAGCATTTCAGTTGATGATGGTCGACCACCTCGACACACTGGCCGAAACGTCGGCCAAGGCAATCTCCAACATCAAGTTCGACAAGGTCGTCGTCTGGGACAGCGGAACGCCGGGCGGTGGCACCAGCGGGTTCTTGCAGAACATGGCGCGCACCATGCCGCCGATGATGCAGGTGCTGCGCGATATCGCGGGTGTCGAATTGCCCGGCTACATGGGTTCGATGAAAGACGACGAGCCGCGTGACCTGCCGTCGCCGCCGGAGGCACTCAAGCCGTAAGCGTGTGGAGGCGCCGTACCGTACCTCGCGCGCGTGCGACTCGCGCGTGAACGGCGAACTGCTCTATCGCGGAGACGCAGGGAGCGCAGAGGCGCTCTGCCGGATGGCGCGGAGCCATTCCCAATTGTTTTTGGGAACGGCCACCACCTGTCCGACACGATCCTCTGCGTCCCCTGCGTCTCTGCGATGAAGCCGTTTCGGTTTCGGCTCACGCCGGCTACCCCGGAATCGGGGTCAGGAACGCATCTGCCGGCGTGAGCAGCAGCCCAGGGAAGAAGCCCAGCACGAGCAGCAGCAAGACCAGCACCACCGCGACCAGTCGCTCCGTCGGATAGAGATCAGGCGCGCGTGACGGCGTGGTGCGACCAAGAAAGGTCTTGGAAAAACAGATCAGGGTGGCGACAGCCAGCAGTGCGCTGGAAAGGATGACGGCCACCGTGCTGGCGGGACTCTCCATCCACAATGTGTGCAGCAACAAATCGTCGGCCACGAATCCGGCCGTGCCCGGCAGCCCCACTCCTGCACCGGCAAACAGCACAAACGCCGCGGAGAGTCGCGGAAAGGCACCGACACGTCCGCCGGGACCGCGGTACACCACCGGACCGACGCGCTCCTCGAGCGAGGTGATCATCATCCCGAGCCCGCCCAGCGCGAGACCCATGGTGATCGCCACCAGCAGCGCTGCCGCGAAATTGCCGATGCTTGCCGCGCCGACGGCAGCGAAGAGCATGCCGCCGTGCATGGCCGTGGTGCCGCGGTAGAAACCACGCAGGTC
>JAGNMU010000526.1 GCA_017991005.1 Gemmatimonadaceae bacterium
CACATTGGCCGCAATCAGGTGCGCGCCGTCGCCATGTCCAGCACGGACGGTGTGACGCGCGGCATGGACGTGACCGATACGGGCGCGGCGATTTCGGTGCCTGTTGGCGCGCCGGCGCTGGGCCGCATTCTCAACGTGCTTGGTGAGCCCGTTGACGACGGAGCGCCGATTCCGAAGGACGCGCTGCGTTGGCCCATTCACCGCAAGCGCCCCGACTTTGTGAACCTCGAGCCGAAGACGGAAGTCTTCGAAACGGGCATCAAGGTCGTTGACCTCATCGCCCCGTTCGTGAAGGGTGGCAAGATCGGTCTCTTCGGCGGCGCCGGCGTGGGCAAGACGGTCATCATTCAGGAGCTCATCAACAACGTCGCCAAGGGTCACGGTGGTAAGTCCGTGTTCTGCGGCGTGGGTGAGCGCACGCGCGAAGGCAACGACTTGTATCTCGAATTCCAGGAAGCCGGAATTCTTGACAAGGTCGCGCTGATTTACGGGCAGATGAACGAGCCGCCAGGAGCGCGTTTGCGCGTGGCGCTGTCGGGTCTCACGGTCGCCGAATATTTCCGCGACATGGAGAACGCCGACGTGCTCGTGTTCGTCGACAACATCTTCCGCTTCACGCAGGCCGGTTCGGAAGTGTCCGCACTGCTGGGCCGCATGCCGTCGGCCGTAGGGTACCAGCCGACGCTCGCGTCGGAGATGGGCGATCTGCAGGAACGCATTACCTCGACGCGCAACGGATCCATCACGTCGGTGCAGGCCATTTACGTTCCGGCCGACGACTTGACCGATCCGGCGCCGGCGACCGCGTTTGCGCACTTGGACGCCACGGTCGTGCTCAATCGTAAGATCACGGAGCTCGGCATCTATCCCGCCGTGGATCCACTCGACTCGACGTCGCGTATTCTCGACGCGCAGTACATCGGTGAGCGCCACTATAACGCCGCGACCACCACGCAGCGTATCCTGCAGCGTTACAAGGAGCTTCAGGACATCATCGCCATTCTTGGCATGGACGAACTCTCGGAAGACGACAAGAAGATCGTCGGACGCGCGCGTCGTCTGCAGCGTTTCATGTCGCAGCCGTTTGCCGTGGCCGAGCAGTTCACGGGTATCCCGGGCAAGTACGTGAAGCTCGAGGAAACCATCTCGTCGTTCGAGCGGATCTGCGCCGGTGAGTTTGACAACCTGCCCGAGCAGGCGTTCTTCATGGCCGGTGGCGTGGAAGACGTGGTGGCTAACGCGAAGAAGCTTCAGGGCTGATTGTGAGTGATACGCTGAAGGTTTCGGTGATCTCGCCGGAGAAGGTGCTGTTCGAGGGCGCGGCACGTGCCGTGACGGCGCCAGCCTTCGATGGCGAGATGGGCATTCTGCCGATGCACGCGCCGCTGATGACGCTGCTGGGCAAGGGCACGTTGCGCGTGGAAACGGCCGAGGGCGAGCGCCGCTTTGGCGTGGATGGTGGATTTCTGCAGGTGGTGGATGACCAGGTGCGCGTGGTGACGGAGCGCGCCGAGGTGATGGGAGCGGCCTGAGCGATCGCGCAAGCGAAGACGCTCGGCCGCGAGTGTCCCGCGGGGTTCGTCGGGCAGGACGGTGTTCGGCGAACCACTGCGGTGACCGAGATGTGCTGGCAGCACGAGATGTCCATGAACGCGGGATTCGGCAAACAGGCAGGGTCCCGCGTTCTGTTTTCCGGTGGGTCCGCGATCGATTCGGGGAGTTCGGTCCCACAGTCCAACGTCGCGCACGCACGCAGCGTAGACCCAGATACCTACCGCGCGAACACACCTCCCCAGACGCGCGATCTCGTGTCCTGCCCGTGTCATGCCCATTCGCGTCGTCCTGATCGGTGACCAGTCCGCGGCGATCGGTGAACATCTCGCCGCTCTCCCCGCCGCGTTCGACCTTCAACTTGCCGGTGCGTTTGACGAACGCGTCTCGGCCGACCGTGCCTTGCGCGATGCCGTGCCGGACGCGGTGATCATTGCCGACCATGACAGCAACGGGTGGGCGTTCGACCTGCTTGGCTCGCTGGCCCCATCGGAACGCCCGTCCGCGATCGTGGTGATCTCGGCGCGCGAAGAGGATGCGGTTCGGGCGTTCGCGTTGCAGGCCACGGATTTTGTGCCGATGCCCGTCCAGCTCGATCGGCTGCGCGATGCGATGCTGCGCGCGCGTCAGCAAGTGCTGCAGGCTGCGTTGCTGCGTACGGCAGATGAGTTGCAGCGACTGCTGGGCGAAGTGGGCACCGTCGAGGAGCTTCGCGATGTGTACGCCGGCGCTGGCGGCCGTTCCAGCGGTTACGCGGCGAGTGCGTCGACGACGGGCTCCTGGAGCACGCGGCCTGCCGGCGTTGATGTGCTCGGCCGTCCGTGGGAGCCGCCCAAGGCCCCGATGCCATCATTCGGGGAGAGCGCTGTCGCTGCGCCGCGCCGGGCGCGCAGTACCGATGACTCGGTCCTCGACCTCTCGGTCGCACCGGTACGGGGCGCCAGCGGCGTGTCGTCAGACGGACGGCCGCGCCGCGTGCTGGTCCGCGATGGGCGTCGCACGCGGTTCGTTCCGCTCACCGAGGTGGACTGGTTCGAGGCGGACGGCAACTACATCGTCGTGCACAGCGGCGCCGAGCGGTTTCGTACGCGCGGCACGATCTCAGCGATTGAGGCGACGCTGGACGCGCGGCAGTTTGTGCGCATTCACCGTGGGCGTGTGGTGAATATGGACCGCGTGCGGGAGCTTTCGCCGCTGCCTGGCGGCGACGGGCTGCTGGTGCTGGCGGACGGGTCGACACTGCGCCTGTCGCGCACGTATCGCTCGCGGGTGCGGTAAGCGACCGCTCGCGAGCTCGCGAGCTCGCTGATGAGATCGCTGGTGACATGGGTGGCGGTGGCGTTGGCGGGCGGTTCTGGGTGCGGTCTGATGCATGGCGGAGACCGCACGCTGTGGAACTCTGGCGAACTGAGCCTTTGCAATTTGTGGTGATTCGGGGCAGATCGTACGGTCGCCTGTGGAGCGACTGGTCCCATTCGATTTTGGACATGGGCGTATCGGCGGGCACAAGGCGCGAGCGCGACGCATTGGTGACGCACGCCGCACGGTAGCTGTTGACGCAATGAAGCGTGCTGTGATGGTCCTGCGGGGGACCAAGCGACGAGCGTATACGAAAGTGCTCGGGCTCGGGCGCGGCCTGTGCGAGGGCCGTGTCGGGGTTCTGAACATTGACACGCCCCGTGTCCCTGCTAGCTTGCCGCGCAGATTCCGAGTGGAAGAGATCGGCTTTTTGCAACGTCTCGAACCAACCTGTTTCACT
>JAGNMU010000088.1 GCA_017991005.1 Gemmatimonadaceae bacterium
CACCACCGCGTCGGCCGGCGGTGATGACGGTGGCGCCGCGGCACCGGATACCTCGGCCGCCGCACGTGCTGCGGCCCCGGCTGGTCGCGGCGGTGGCGCCGCACCGGCTGGCGCTCCCGCTGGCGCTCCCGCTGGCGCACCGGCTGGTGCACCGCAGCCCACTGCGTCGGGACCGGTGCGTGATCGCACCAACTGGGATGCGCCGTTCGTGATGAGTCCGCACAATGCGGACCGCATCTACTTTGCGAGTCAGTTCGTCTATCGCAGCGACGATCGCGGCGATACGTGGAATCGTATCAGCCCCGATCTGTCCCGCCAGCTCAATCGCGACACGCTGCCGATCATGGGCAAGGTGTGGCCACGCGGTTCGGTGGCGCTCAATGCGTCCACCACCGATCTCAGTAATGTGGTGGCCATCGACGAATCGCCGGTGATGGAAGGGTTGCTGTGGGTGGGCACCGACGACGGCCTGGTGCAGGTGAGCGAAGACGGCGGCAAAAACTGGCGTCGGATCGAGACGTTCCCCGGCGTGCCCAAGTTCACCTATGTGAGCGATGTGCATGCTTCACCGCGCGATGCCAACACGGTGTTCGTGACGCTCAACAACTGGCAACGCGGCGACTACGCACCGTACATCGTACGCAGCGCCGACCGTGGCCGCACGTGGACGAACATCTCCGGCAATCTGCCGGCCAAACACGATGTGTGGACCATCGCCCAAGACCACGTGAACGGCGAGTTGTTGTTCGTCGGGACGGAGTTCGGGCTCTTTACCAGCGTGGACGGCGGCAAGCAGTACGTGCAGATCAAGGGCGGGTTGCCGGTCACGCAGGTGCGCGATCTCACGTTGCACAAACGTGAGAACGATGTGGTGTTGGCGACGTTTGGTCGTGGGTTTTATGTGCTCGACGACTACTCCTCGCTGCGGGAGATCACGCCGCAGACGATGCAGGAGCCGGCGCGCCTGTTCCCGTTGCGTCACGCCTACTCCTTCGTGCCAGGTGGCGTGGCGCCGGCGGGTGCCGCCGGTTCGCTGGCCATCAGCGGCAACTTCAGCACACCGAATCCGCCGGTGGGCGCCTGGATCACGTACAACGTGAAGGACTCGATCCCCGCCACACAAAAGTTGGTGCTCACCATCAACGACAACAGCGGCAAGCAGATTCGTCGCTGTGAGCTCGATCGGACGCCCGGCCTGCGTCGCCTCGCGTGGAATCTCAACAGCGATCCGGTAGCGCCCGATAGCGCGACGGTGCGTCGCATTCTGTCGCAGTTGCCAGCCGGCACTGATACCACCGCAGCCGCGCGTCAGCCGGCGAACGTGCTGCAATCGTGCAGTCTGGCCACCGGTGGATTTGGCGGCGGCGGTGGTGGTGGTGGTTTTGGTGGCGGCGGACTTGCTGCGCTCCGCGGTCAACCGCAGCGCGTACCGGCGGGCCTGTACAAGGCCAGCATCGGCATGTTGAACGGGACGACCGTCACGCCGGTGGGTCCGTCGCAGAGTTTCATGGTGTTGCCGCTGCTGCAGCCATGAGCCATCGACTGCGCGTGGAGTGCACGCCGCACGTGCACGGGCCGGCAAACGCGACTGCGGTCCGTTGCGCGATCCTGACCGTCGCCGTGTGCGCATTGTCGGCTGCGCTGCCGGGTGTGTTGCCGCGTACGCTGCCGGGTGAACTCCGCGCGCAGTCGAGTCTTGCACCGGGTGCCCGTTTCGCCGATCCCGATCGTGTGGCAAAACTGGCGCGTGCGATACCGCAGGTGGACAGTCTGATGCGCGCCTTTGCGTCGCAGAATCGCGTACCCGGCATTGCGTATGGGGTCATCGTCGACGGGCGGTTGCTGCACGTGGCGGCCGTCGGATTGCGCGAGGTGCCGACGAAGGCACCGGTGGATACGAGCAGCGTGTTTCGCATTGCGTCGATGACGAAAAGCTTCACGGCGGTGGCCATCCTGCAGTTGCGCGACGCGGGCCGGCTCTCGCTCGAAGATCTGGCGGAAAAATACGTGCCGGAGCTCAAGGCACTGCGTTATCCGACTAGCGACGCACCGCGCATCACCATCCGTCATCTGCTCACCCATTCGGCCGGTTTTCCGGAAGACAATCCGTGGGGTGATCAGCAACTCTCGGCAACCGATGCACAGCTCGCCGCGATGCTGAGGCGCGGCGTTCCCTTTTCGAACGCGCCGGGTGTCGCGTACGAATACTCCAACCTCGGCTTTGCGATTCTTGGACGTATCGTGCAGAACGTGAGTGGCATGCCGTACGCGCGGTATGTGCGCGAGCGGATCTTTCGGCCGCTCGGCATGACATCAACCACCATGGAAGCGCGCGACGTGGCGTCCAGTCGGCTGGCGCACGGCTATCGGCTGCAGGACGGCGCGTGGCTGGAAGAGCCGCCATTGCCGGATGGTGCATTTGGATCGATGGGTGGCATGCTCACGTCGAGTGCGGACCTCAGTCGCTGGGTGGCATTGATGCTGGATGCCTGGCCGCCGCGCGATGGCGCGGAATCGCCTGTGCTCAAACGGTCGTCGCTGCGCGAGATGCAGCAGGTTGGTCGGTTCAGCAATGCGAGCGCCGTTCGTGATGCACAGAGCGGCACACTGACGCTCGGCGCTGGCGGGTACGGCTATGGTCTTGGCATCTCGGCAAACTGTCTGTTCGGCCAGGTTGTGGCGCACTCGGGCGGGTTGCCGGGATACGGATCGCAGATGCGCTGGTTGCCAGAGTACGGCGTGGGTGTGGTCGCGCTTGGCAATCTCACGTACACCGGGTGGGGCGGTGTGGTCACGCAGACACTCGAGATGTTGGCGCGCACGGGAGGGCTGGTGAAGCGCGAAGCGCAGCCGTCACCGGTGTTGCTGGCCATGAAGGAGAAGGCCACGCGATTGGTGGCTGAACCCTGGCAGCAATCATTGGCTGACAGTATCGCGGCGATGAATCTGTTTCTCGATGAAACAGGCGCACGGCGTGGCGCCGCGATTGCGCGTCTGCGCGATGCCGCGGGCGGTTCATGTCGCGCCGAGGGGCCGTTCGTGGTGGAGAACGCGCTGCGTGGTCAGTGGAAGATGCAGTGCGCGACCGGTGCACTCAGCGTGGGGATCACGCTGGCTCCCACGGAGCCAGCGCGCGTGCAGCAGTTCACCGTCGCCCCGATGCGGCCGGGGGCGGTGCTGGGATCAGCACCCGCCTGCCGGCCGTAGTCGACGGTCGCGTTGCGCCAATCCTGCGTCAACCCTTGGGGTTGAGGATGGCGCCGACGCGGTCCGCGATGTCGTTCCAGTGCGCACGTTCGACGGCGCCGGTCGCTGATGCGGCCGAGGTCCGTGCCTCGCGCTGAATCTCGCGCAGTTGAGCGCGAGCCAGCGCCGGGAGATCGCTTTGCGGGACGTTCGGTGCGGTGACGAATGGGGTTGGACGTCCCGGCGCACCGCCGCCGAGCGCTGGTGCGGCGGCCGTCGGCGGGTTGATGATGGCGTCGAGCCGTTGCAGATACACGCGCTGTTCCTGACGACGACCTGCATCAGCGGCACTGCCGCCCCACACCGCACGTTTGAGGTCGGCCATGTACTCCGCGAGCGGATACGCGTTGGTCGCGTCATATCGCTCCGCCTCGGCCAACCGGCCCAGTCGCGCGGGACTCAGCAGCGAGGTCACCATGCCCGTCTGACGCGCGGCCAGCACCGTGCTGGGTCCGATACGCGACGCGATATCCTGCGGCTTGAGCCACTGCGGTGTGGTGATGATGTTCTCGGCGAGAAAGGCAAGCGCCGCTTTCTGTTTGGCCTTTGGCACGACGCGAAACACGGGGCCTGACTGATCGGCTGTTTTGAGATCGACGTTTACACCGCCGATGACCGTGGCCACGTGTCCCATATAGCCCGCCCACCGACCGATGGCTTCCTCGTAGATCTCCTGCAGTTCGCTGTAGTCGTCTCCGGGTTTGGTGGTCCACGCGACGAGATTTGGAATCATGCGCTTGTAGTTCATGACCGCATACGTCGACGCCTTCACCGGATCATCACCCAGGTCTTCCGTCTGCACACGCGGATCGGCGCTGCCAAGCCCCTGCGGCGTGAAGCGATAGGGCATCGGGCCGGACTGGTTGGTCAGCCACCGGTTGAGCGTGGACTTTTCGTCGTCTGCCGAACGCGCATCGATCAGGCGATAGCCCCAATTGATCGCGAAGTCATCGAAGGGTCCGAGGCGGCGAATGAAATCTTTGGTCTTGAGGCCATCGCCGGGCTGCGCGATGTAGTTCTGACGCGCGTAGTCCATGATGGTGGCACTGACGCCGTACGTGCTGGTGAAGCTTGGACTGCGCAGCGAATCGACCGGGAATGATGACGAGGCGATCATGTTGTGCTGCAGTCCGAGTGCGTGTCCGATTTCGTGGGCGATCACCTGGTGCATCGTCTCGCCCATCAACTCGTCGGGGATGTCGAGCGAACGTGCAGCCGGGTTCGCCGCGCCCGTTTCCATGATGAGCCAGTTGCGGTACGACCGCATGTGATTGTGAAACCACGTGATTTCACTGTTGATGATCTCACCGGAACGCGGATCGTGCGTGTGCGGACCGACCGCGTTGCGCACCAGACTCGCGGCCCAGCGCACCATCGAGTAGCGCGCATCATCAGGGTCGAAGTCGGGATCCTGCGCCTTGGTCGGTGCCTCCTTGGCGATGATGGCATTCTTGAAGCCGGCCTTCTCGAACACCTTCTGCCAGCTCTCGACGCCTGACTTGACGTACGGCTTCCACCGGGTCGGCGTGGCGGGATCGAGGTAGTACACGATCGGTTTGACGGGCTCCACCAGTTCACCGCGTGCGTACGCCGCAGGGTCCTTGGGCTCGAGACGCCAACGGGTGATGAACTGCTGCGATGCGGCCTTTTGCTGGTCGAGTCCGTAGTTCACGCGCTCGATGGAGAAGTAGCCCACGCGTTCGTCAAAGTTGCGCGGCCGCATCGGCACTTTCGGCAGCAGCACGATGGACTGCCGCGTTTCCATGGTGACCGTCGCGCCGTTCGGGTCATCGGGCGGCGTGGCGGCGTCGAACGTCTGCACCTGGCGCACTTCGACATTGATGGGGAACCCGCGCATGCTGCTGATGTAGCTGCGCGCCGGGTCGTAGCGACGGACGCCGTAGGTGCGGCGTTGGTTGGCATTGAGTCCCGACGTGGCCGGGTTGTCGGTGGCAAAGAAATCCGTGACATCCAGAACATACGACGCACTGTCACGGCCGTAGGCGGCCACGGGGAAGGCCGCGATGATCGGCGCATAGTTGTTCTGGGCAACGCTGCGTGCAATCGGCAGCGAATCATCGGCAACCGCCTCGGTGCTGATGCTCTTGAGCAGCACGCGATCGTTCAGACGCTCCCAGCGGATCATGCGTTCGTTGAGCGAGGAGCCTGCCGTCTGAAAGCCGCCGCCGCCCGAAGGGGCACCCGAGACCCGCGTGACCATCAGAAAGTCGCGCCCCATCAACGAGTCGGGCAGTTCAAAGAAGTAGCGTTCGTCAACGCGATGTACCGTGATACCGCCGCGGTCGGTCTGCGCGCGTCCGGTGATGACCTGCGCATACGGCCGCGGGCCACGACGCTGCTGGTTGCCGGCGCCGCCTTCGGCGGGCGGCTGCGCGGTGGTCGTGGATGGCGGCGTCGGTGGCGGCGTCTGCGCAGCGAGCGACAGCGTGGGACTGGCGAGCAGCAGGGCGGTCGCGAAGGCGGTGCGCACGGCAAACATCAGGGCTCCGGGAAGGGGTGGGGTATCTTGCCGGTGCAGGCCACAGGCGTCAATGCACACGGGACAATGCGCGCGTGGCGCGCCCTACCCGGCGGTCCGGCGTTGTCCCGCTGTTCCGGGGGCGCGACGGGGGAGGTAGCTTCCCACGGTCCCTCACCGTTCCACTCAGTGATCTGCATGACGCGTCGCGCGCACATTCTCCGCACTCTGGTAGGCGCAGCGGCCTGTTTTGCGGGCGCTGTGGATGCGCGCGCGCAAGAACATCCGATCACCCTGACGGCCACGCCCACACGCGCGACGATCCGTCCCGGCGCCCTTCTCACGGTGCGTGTTGCGGCACGTATTCCCAGCGGTTGGCATCTCTATAGTGTCACGCAACCCGCCGGCGGTCCGGTGGCTACCTCGTTTTCGGTGTTGCCGGCGGAGCATTTTCGAATCAGCGGGGCGCTGGGTTCGCCTGTTCCCAATCTCACGCCCGATCCGAATTTCGGCATCATCACGGAATGGTACGAGGATAGCGCGACATTCCGCGTGCCCGTACGCGCCACCGTGGCGGTGCGTGGCGAGCAGACGTTGCAGGTGCTCGCGGCGTATCAGACGTGCAACGCACGCTATTGTCTGCCTCCCGTCGAGGACACGCTGCCGCTCGCGGTGACCATCGCCGGCGAGCCCATCGTGTCGGCACCGGTGTCACCGACGCGACCGAGTCCGTCGCCGACAGTGCCCGTGACACCCGCACCGCCTGCGACGTCAGACGCATCGCCAACGGCGTCGTCAACGCGCTCCACGTCTCCGGCCATCGAACCGTCGATGGCCGGCGCCGGTTCGTTTGCGCTGTTCCTGTGGCTGGCGGCGACGATGGGCGCACTGGCCTTGCTCACGCCCTGTGTGTTTCCGATGGTGCCCATCACCGTCTCGTACTTCAGTCAACGTGAGCACTCGTCGCGTGCGGGCGCCATCGGCAACGCGCTGCTGTACGCGGGTGGCATTGTTGGCGCCTTTTCCGGCATCGGACTTGGTGCGTCGCTGCTGTTCGGTGCGGGCGGACTCAATCGGTTCGCGGCTGATCCCGTGCTCAATCTCGGAATTGCCGTGGTCTTTGCCGGCTTTGCACTGAGTCTGTTCGGGCTGGTGCACATCGCGTTGCCGGCGCGTCTGGTGAATTGGCTCGATGCACAAGCACGCAGCAGTCGTCTGGGCCGCACGTCCACGACGCTGTTGATGGGCGCCACATTTGCGATCACGACGCTCACCTGCACGGCGCCGTTTGTCGGCACCTTGCTGGTGTCGACGGCGCAGGGCGACTGGCGATGGCCGGCGGCGGGTCTGGTCATGTTCTCGTCGGTGCTCGCGCTGCCGTTCTTCGTGCTGGCACTGGTGCCGCGTGCGCTTTCGCGACTGCCCCGAAGTGGTACGTGGATGCAGACGATGAAAGGCACGCTGGGTTTTATCGAACTGGCCGCCGCCTTCAAGTTCCTGTCCAACGCCGATCTCGTGTTGGGGTGGGGGGTCTTCACCCGGTCGGTGGTGTTGGCGAGTTGGTGTGCACTTGGTCTGGCATTGACGGCATACCTGCTCGGTGTGCGATTCGGTTCGCCGTCCGGTGGGCGTGATCGGGGTGTACGTGCACACCGGCACGTCGTTCCTGCCGTCCTTGCAACGGCCGTCACGGTGTGGTTGGCCACCGGACTGCGGGGCGCCCGAATGGGTGAGCTGGAGTCGTTTCTTCCGCCGGCCGGAGTGCGTGGCAGCGGCGTACGCGACGGCGGCGACGAGCTGACGTGGCGACTCAACGATTATGCCGGCGCGCTGGATCAAGCCAAACGCGAACGGCGACTGGTCCTGATAGATTTTACCGGCTACACGTGTACGAATTGCCGGTGGATGGAGGCCAACATGTTCACGGAGCCCGACGTGCAGCGCGAACTCGCACGTTTTGTGCGCACCCGGCTGTTCACCGATGGGCGCGGCCCCGTGTATCAACAGCAGCAGCGTTTCGAACTCCGCCAATTCAAGACGGTTGCGTTACCGCTCTACGCCATCGTCGATGAAGACGGCGTCACCAGAGCTACGTTTCTGGGTATGACCCGTGATGCCCGGGAGTTCACGCGGTTCCTGACATCGGCGCTTGAAGCGGCGCCCTGAGACGGTGTGTGTCGCGTCGCCCGTATCCAGTGTGATGGTGGAGTGTCCTGCGGACCCAATGGAGAGTCGCCGATGACCGTTCCAACCCGCCTGCGTTCGCGTCATGCACTGCTTGCCGTGTGCGCGCTGTTGTTCGTGCCTGAAGCGGGCGCGCAGACGCCACCCGCGCAGACGACACGCGCGCCATCGCCGCGTTCGAAACTCTCGGCGACCACGCCGTCGGCCTGTCTGACCGGCGCGAACGACTGGCTCAACAGACGCGTCGCCGATCTGCGCGCCAGTGGCACGTTCACCAATGCCACCTTCACACCGTTGCGCGCCGAATCGGTGGCGTTGGCCGCGCAGTGCGCGACACAGTTCTCCATCGACCGGATCCCGCCAGACGACCTGGCGGCGTTGGGGCAGCTCTACACATTTGTGGGCGACACCGCGAATGCCCGGCGGGCGGTCGAGCGCGGACTGATCGCGCCGGGCTTGTCGCCGCGCGCACGCGGCGCGGCGTATCTACAGGCGATTGCACTGGCGAACCGCTCGGCCGATCCCTTTGCCGGGCGCGTGGTTCGCGCCGAAGAACTGGTGGCGCGCGTTGATGCGCTGCCCGACTCGCTGATCGACATCAAGCTGCGCGCCCACAGCAGTATGCTGGGTCAATACGAATACGCCGACGTCAATGATGGCATTCGCGATCATGCCATCGTCGTTCGCGATCTGGCGCGTCGCATCAAAGACCAGCCGTCGATTCTGCAGGCGTACGTCTCGCTGGCACGAGCGGCGGCCGACGTCCTGCACCCCGACTCCGCACTGCGCATTCTCGATCAGGCCGATGCGGAGCTTGGTGGCGCGGAGTTCGCGAAGGAGTCGCTGGGAGAGATGCGAAGCCGGTACCGGCTGGTGGGCACCAAAGCGACGCCGATTGTCGGCGAACATTGGATCAACGCACCTGACGTTCCGGGGGCAGTGCCGGTCGGCCAGGGCAAAGTGACCATCATCGAGTTCACCGCGCACTGGTGTGCGCCGTGCCGCAACAGCTATCCCGGCATGTTGGAGCTCTCCAAGCGTTTTCCGGCCGACAAGTTCGAAACTGTGTTGGTCACCGACCTGTATGGGTACCTCGGCAGCACCAAGATGACCGCGGAGGAGGAGATCGCCGCCGATCGCGTGTACTACGCGGACCATCACGGGCTCCCGTTTCGCGTGGCGATCGCGCGGGCCAATGGTGCGGACGTTTCGCCTGCGCAGCGGCTGGCGTCCAACGATGCGCGCTACCACGTTGGCGGTATCCCACAGATCATCATCGTGGGCCCCGACGGCATCATCCGCCAGATCGTCGTGGGGTGGGATCACGGCAACACGGCACGATTCACTTCATACATCGAAAAGCTGCTCGCCGGCCGCATCGACTGACCATCACCTCGGCGTCACTCGGAGATGATCGCAGGTGATCGGCCGATGAGGCGCCCCGCCATCATTCCGTATGCTTCAACCGACCGATTCACGTCTCGATCCCGCGTACCGCGCCGACGTGGCCGCCATGCCGGCCGCATTGCGCGCTCTGCTCGGTGCCGAGCTTGATGCGGGCAACGGCATTGTCGAGGTCGGGCACTCGTTTCCGGCTCCGCCGGCCGGGGCCTACTTCAAGCTGGCCCGCCGGGTGTCCACGCGTCCCCGCGCGACGGGCGACGGCCTGACGTTCTACGAGCGCAATACGCCGCAGTACCTGGGCGAGTTCACCGATGACCAGCGTTTCTACTGGATCCTCGAGCCCCCCGAGGCGGACGACTCGTATCCCGACATGGATGCGATCCGCGCGGCACTCGCGCCCAAACCATTTGCCGAGTCGCCAGACACCTCGCCCGAACCGGAATCGACCGGAGAGCGCAGCTTTCTCGAGCGGATCATGGATCACGTCGCCCATCTGGATGGCGGCAGTCCCGCCGCCGATTCGCCGTACGGAAAGTTCATCGCCAGCATGAATATCGACTACGAGCGATGGAAGGAGGGCATCGGCTACGACATGGACGCCCTCTCGGCGATGTCACCCGTCGAACGACAGTCGGCAGAAGCGCGCGTCACGCCACCCAAGGATTGGCGGGACATCGAGGCGCTGGCGGTGATTGATTCGCCGACTGCGCGCGAGGTGCTCTGTGACGTGCTGGAAAACGGCGCGGAGGAGCTGAGCATGTCGGTGCTGCGGTATGCGCCCGAGCTGGCCACCGATGAAATGCGCACGCGGGCCATGATCCGCGTGATGCCGACCGTCGCACCGTTCAACGGACTGACGGCGCTGCTCGATGAAGTGGATGACTTCCATCCACCAGCCATCGAAGACGCACTCTTTGCGGCGCTCCTGAGCGGCTCGGCCGAATCGGCGTATCACTTCGCGGCCACCTTGGCCACGCTGCGCGGCGTCGTCGAGTCGCGCTACGACTGGTCGATGCGTCCGCTCTTTCTGCGATTCAGCACGTCGGATCGAGCGGAGCGCCGCGCCGCGTTGCTCGCCCTGTGTGAAGCCATCGGCGAAGACGGCCCGGCGCGACTGGTGCAGGCCGAGCAGCACGCGCTGTCGCGCGAACCCGATCACCTCTGACCAGACCGCTGATGTCCACACGATTGTCGGGTGCTCAATGAAGGGAGTTATCGCATCCTGGTTCGGCTCGCTGGGCGTCGGTCTGGCGACGGCGATTGTCGGCGCGGCACTTGGCGGCTGGATCGCCTCGCGCGCCGTCGACTGGTACAGCATTCCGTCGCGCGAGGGCGGATCGGGATACTTCGTACTCTTTCAAGGATTGCTCGCCGGCGTTGTCGGACTTGTGGTGGGTGTGATTGTCAGTCGCGCGGTGGTTGGTGCGGGTGGCGGGCAATTCAGAGCGCTGGTATTCGCGATCGGCGCGCATGTGGCGCTCCTGGCGGTGATCGGCGTGACGGCCCGATTGCGGGCCGATGTGCCTCCGTCGTTTGAAGGCGAGGAGCTGCTGCTTGCTGTTGAAGTCTCATGGCCGGAGGCGCAGGCACCGATGCTGACACGCGGCAAGGAGCTACCGCATGTCACCCTGTCGGCACTAAGCGGCAACACAACACGCGTCAGCACGAACGGGCCGCTGTTCATCGACGACGCGCGCCGTGAAGACGGTCGCCTCATCGTGCCTGGCGCCGTCGAGGTATTCACCAGTCGCGGCAAGCGACTGTTGCAGGTCCATGTGGGCACGCCTGGAAAGGTCGACGGGTTGCTGTTGCCGCTGCCAGGGTATCCCGGCCAGAAGGAGCGCGACTGGAGCGTCTGGATGCCGCGTGCGCGTGACGGCGCACCAGCATTGCCCGATGGTGTCCGCTACCGATTCAAGGTGGTGAAGCGCAGTGAGCCGATTCGCGCGCGGACGTTCGGCCCGTTTACGGTGGAAACCGTTGCGAGGTCGTTCCGTGTCGCCACCTACGATGAGCGCGAACCGACCAATGAGGCCGATGCGGAGTTTCGCCTGCACTTTCGTGGAACGCCGCTGCTCGTCGAAGGACGTACACTCGACCAGTACGAACCCGATCCGTGGAAACCGGACGAAAAGCCCCCGGTCGATTCGGTGGTGCGATATGCGCACGTCACCGGCGTGATGGTCATCCCGGGAGCGATACCTTCGCTGGTCGCGGAAGTGGCGTATGAGGACGATCGTTTCCGGTCCAGCTACTACTATCTGCTGCGTCCGAGCGGGGAGCGTGTGCAGCAACAGTTTGTCAGTCCCAGTTTGTATGGCATTCGCCCGCACCGCCTCTCGGCAGTGGTCGAACCGCCCGACTCGGTGCGATCGCCCGCGGAGACGCGCTACGTGGACGCGGGCTACGTCGACGAGCGGACGCTGACGCGACCTGGGCTCTATCTCTTCATGAAGGGTGTCGTGGACACGCGGACGATGCAGGTGACTCGCGTGGCGCTCGACCGGTCGGATGACGAGATCACGAAACTCGCACCGCTCTCGCTGTCACCGGATGAACGCACGATTGCCCGCGTGCGGCGTGGCGCGGCCGGTGACGAACAGACCGGCATGCTGATCGAACAGATCACGATTGCTACCGGAGCCCGCGACACGATCCCGGTGGGATCGGCCCGCGTCCCGACCGGAAACTGGCTCGATGCAGACCGCGCGTTCTTTGACCACTACTTCGAGTGGGTAGCCGGCGCCGACGGAGCCTATCGTGTGAAGCCGCGAGCGAGCGCGCCACCGATGGCGCCCCGCGGGAAAGTCTCTCACAGCGGAGACTATTCGGAGTATCGCGTGACGTCGGCCGCGGCCTCACTTCGCGACGCGTTTGTCGCCGAGCTGATTGCGTCGATGCGCGCAGAGCGGCTCCCGGTGGAGGAGGGCGCGTACTC
>JAGNMU010000527.1 GCA_017991005.1 Gemmatimonadaceae bacterium
CCAAACGCCTGTTGTCGATTGCACCGGGCGCCGACGTGCGTGCGCTCGGACCGCCAATCGAGCCACCACCCGAACAGCCCCTCACCCGCGCCGCCGCGCGCGAACAGTGGACACTGCCCATCGATGCCTTTGTCGTGCTGACCGTGGGTGGCAGTCAGGGCGCGCGCGCGTTGAACGAAGCGATGCTGGCGTGGTGCGAGCGCGGGTTGCCCGAGGGGGTGGCGCTGATTTGGGCCACCGGCCGAGGCCAGGCCTCGGCGGCGTATCTCGAAAAAGAGTCGGCCATGGTCCGCGTGCGTCCGTATCTGTCGCCCATCGCTGACGCCTACGCGGCTGCGGATATTGCCATCACGCGCGCCGGAGCGATGAGCATCGCCGAACTCTGCGCCTGGGGGATTCCCTCGGTGTTGGTGCCGTTGCCCACATCAGCGCAGGATCATCAGGCGCACAATGCCACGGCGCTGGCCTCGAGCGGCGCGGCGATCCACCTGCCGCAAGCACAGCTCACCGTGGAGCGGCTTGAAAGTTTGGTGAGCGACTTCCGCGCCCATCCAGAGCAGTTGGGTGCCATGCGGCGGTCGGCGCGTGCGCGCGCGACACCGCACGCGGCAGCGGACATGGCGACTGCGATTCTGACCTTGCTCGGTCCCGCCTAACCAACACGCGCGAATTCTCACGATTCTGCGGTCGCTGTGATTTCCAACAGTGACGTGGCGGTTGCGCCTGCATCGCGTTGAGGTCTGCGCATCAACGCACGCGGCGAAGTCACACCGCGTCACTCGGCACCAATCGCGGTGGCATTGTTCTGCTTTTGCACACGCTTCTCAAGAATACAGATTTGTGAATGTGCGCGCAGAGAGTTTGTAGCAGCGTCACGTTTACCGTTTGTCCCACATGATCTTACCGTCGTCCACTGTTCAGGTGTGCGGTCAACGAAGAGTGCAAAGATCACGTGTTGAAGTAATCCACATGCGCGGCGATTCACTCTGATTGTGCTTTTGCCGCGATGATCGACGATATTGGGCCATGCTTTCTCCGCTCCTCGACACGTCAGATCCGCGGCCCGTGCACTTCATCGGCATCGCCGGTGCCGGGATGAGTGCGCTTGCGGAATTGTTGAAAAGACGGGGCGTGATGGTAGCTGGAACAGATGCCAACCCGGGTGGCGCGCCTGATCTCGAGGCGCTTGGTATTTCCGTGTCGGCGCACGATGCCGCGCTGGTGACGCAGGCGCGGGCTGTCGTGTATTCATCGGCCATTCCGGCGGCGCATGCCGAGATGGTTGCCGCTCGTGCGCTCGGCTTGCCGTTGATCCGTCGCGCCGAGGCGCTCGCGGCGGCCGTGAGCGGAGGCGTGCTGGTGGGCATCGCCGGTACCCACGGAAAAACCACCACCACCGTCATGACCACCGAAGCGCTCGCCGCCGCCGGAGTCGATCCGACGGGTGTGGTGGGTGGACGCGTGGGAACGTGGGGCGGCAATCTCAGGCTCGGCACGCTCCACGCCGCCGACGCGGCCAGCGTCGCAGGCGCCTCGCAGCCAACGACGCAGGTCCCCACCTATGTCGTTGAAGCCGATGAGTATGACCGCTCCTTCCTCGCGTTGACACCAACAGTCGCCGTCGTGCTCAACGTCGAGGCCGATCATCTCGACATCTATGCCGACCTCGCCGACATCGAACGCGCGTTCGAGCAATTCCTCGCGCCAGCGCGCGCCGTGGTGCGCTGCGCGGATGATCTCGGGGCCTTGGCGCTGCGTATTCCAAGCGGACCCGATGTCATCGCGTATTCCGCCACGGTCCCTGGGCACGCGCCATCCTCTGGCGCGGCCGACGCACGTCTGGTGGCACGCGATCTCGAACTGACGGCGGCGGGGGCGCGCTTCACGGTGGTGTTCGACGGCGACGCGTTGGGAGAAATCCGACTCGCCGTACCAGGTGTGCACAATGTCCGAAACGCCTTGGCAGCCTTGGGCGCTGGACTCGCACTTGGATGTACCGTGCCGGCGATGGCGCCTGGACTCGCCTCCTTTACTGGTGTCGAACGCCGTTTCCAGCGACTCGGCGCGGCGTCCGGGATCGAGGTCGTGGACGACTACGCGCACCATCCCACCGAAGTGGCCGCCACGCTTGCCGCCGCCCGCCATGCGTTTCCCGGGCGCCGGATCGTGTTGGCCTTTCAGCCGCACCTCTACTCGCGCACACGCGATCTGCAGGTGGACTTTGCCGACGCGCTCTCGGCGGCCGATGTGCTGCTGCTCTGCGATATCTACGGCGCGCGCGAAACGCCAGAGCCGGGCGTGACCTCCGCGCTGATCGGTGATCGCGTGCGACAGGGGGTGTTGCAGTGGACGGGTCCTCGAACGGGCGCCGCTGACGCGCTCCGAAACATCGCACGTGACGGAGACGTGGTACTCACCATGGGAGCGGGCGATATCACCAGAACGGGGCCAGAGTTGCTGGGCCTGCTGCGCGGATGACAGCCGGCATGCCTTCATCCATGCCGTTCGACGAACCGTCCAGCGGTTCGCGTGCCCGCGCATCACGTCGCGACAAGACTCCGGCGGGGGATGACGCGCCGCCAGCCGATGGCGTTCGCCACTGGCGCGATCGTCCGCGCTGGCTGCGCCTCCTCGTCTCGTTGTCCGTGATCTCCGCGGCCGTGGCCATGGTGGCCAGCCCCTGGTGGGGGCCGCGGGCGTTGTCGCGTCTCGACTTCTTTCACGTCCGCACGGTCGAACTTCAGGGGCTGCGCTACGCGAAGGCGCCCGAGCTTGTGCGCGCCCTCGCGGTCGACACCACCGAATCGGTCTGGCAGCCACTCGATTCACTGGTCGCGATCATGGAGGCGCAGCCGATGGTGCTGCGCGCCGTCATCGAGCGCGACCTGCCTGGGACACTGCGCGTGCTCGTCACCGAGCGCGTGCCGGTGGCGTTGGTCCCGACCAAGACGGGTCTGCGTCCGGCCGATCGCACAGGGGCCGTGCTCCCGATTGATCCGGCCGCGGTGCCGCTCGACCTGCCGATCGCCTCGGTGGCCGACAGCGCGATGCTGAGTGCACTCGACGCCCTTCGGGCCGATGCACCCGAGCTGTACGCACGCATTTCAGAGGTGCGGAAGGCTGGAAAGCATGAACTGCGCTTCACCGTCACCGGCTCCGACATTGGTGCCGCGGGGCCCACGATGGCCAATACCCTGCTCGTGCGCACGAACGACGACGTGACCGTGGCACGCTTCAAGGACATATTACCCGTAGAAGCGGATCTCGCGCGGAACCACCTGCGCGCGGTCGAGCTCG
>JAGNMU010000089.1 GCA_017991005.1 Gemmatimonadaceae bacterium
CGTCGACGGCGATGCCGTAGATGCGCTTCCCGCCCGACAACAACCCATCCCAGACCTCCTCGAGACCGGGCCACTCTCCGCCACCCACATTGTGCACGGTGGGATGTCCGTTGAAAATCTCGAACAGGCGATCGTTGCGCACGCGAAACAGCGTGGCCGAGTCGATGCTCCAGAGAAAATTCGGATGATTGATGTGCGGCACCGCGCGTTCGGCGCGAATGGCGTCCACCGTGCGCTGGATCGTGCCGAGGAGCGTGGAATCATCGCGAATGGGTGGAATCACCCGTGTGACAGCGAGGGCGTTGATGTGCACAGCCTTGCGCTGAAAGCTTGTCGTCACCTCCTCGCCGGGAATCAGCAGAAAGCTGCTGTCCATCAGCGAGGCGATCGTGCGCGGGTCCGTGAACACATTGTGGTCGGAGAGCACCAGAAACTGGTAGCCGTGGCGCTTGTACCACTGCGCGACCTCGGCGGGCGCGGTATCGCCATCGCTTTCCGTGGTATGTGTATGCGTGTTGCCCTTGAACCATCGGGCGTCGGCAGGCACACGGCGCACCTCAAAGCGGGCAGATTGCGCGCTCGCCGAAACGGCCAGAAGCGAGAGGACACCGGAGCACCACCAGAGACGGATTCGCATGGCCGAACGATGTGGCGGAGACGCCGGGAAGGCTAGCCGTCTGGACCGTCACGGGGCCGTAACGGCAATCGGCCGCGAATCGTCCTCTCCAACGGAACCCGACCCCCTTGCCCCTAGTACGTTCATAGATGGTTTCTCGACGCAATTTTCTCTTGTCAGCCGCAGGTGTGGTCACCGGCACCATCGGCGTGTGTGCGTATACGCGATATGTCGAGCCGACGTGGCTTGATGTGACCGCACGTCCCATGCCGATTCGCAATCTGCCGACGTCACTGGTGGGCAAGACCCTGGTCCAGCTATCCGACATCCACGTGAGCGAGATGGTCGAGGATGCCTATGTGCTCGACACGTTTGCGCGCGTGCGGGCGCTCAACCCGGACATTGTGCTCTACACTGGCGATTTCACGAGCTATCACCCGAATCGCTATAACCACGCGGAATCGGTGTACAGCACGATGGTGAAAGGACGCCTTGGCACCTTCGCGTCGCTGGGCAACCACGACTACGGCGAGCAGTGGAAGCACCCGGAAGACGCGGCGCGCATCACGGCGATTCTGCAGAATCTCGGCGTCACGGTGCTCGTGAATGCGCAGGCGGATGTGAACGGGCTTCGTATCGTTGGCCTGGGTGATCTGTGGGCCCACACCTTTGATCCAGCGACGGCCTTTGCCGGGGTCACACGCGATATCCCGACGATCGCCATGAGTCACAATCCCGACACCGTTGATCTTGGTGGGTGGGAATCGTTCGACGGGTGGATTCTGTCCGGACATACACACGGCGGTCAATGCAAGCCGCCCTTCCTTCCGCCGCCGGTGTTGCCGGTGCGCAATCGGCGCTACACCTGCGGCCTGTTCGAACTTGATCCCGCGCGGACCATGTACATCAGTCGCGGCGTCGGCACGTATTTGCCGGTGCGGTTCAATGTGCGACCGGAAGTGACGGTATTTACACTCACTGCTGCGTAGGAGCGTTACAACGCGACGGACCGTGCGTTGCAACCGTGGTGCAACTGTGATGCGGCCGTGACGCGACTGTCGCGGGATTGACGTGTGGCGGGCGGAGGTTGTGCGGATCACGCGCCACCTCACTCCCTGTCCGCCCCATGACTCACCCACTGTTTGCCACGCTCGCGCTGCTGCGCGTCCGCCCACGTGCGGCTCGTCGACGCACGTTGTCACTCGCGGTGCGGAGCGCGCTCGTGTGCGCGCCGCTCCTTCTTGCCGCGTGTGACGGCGACGACATCACCACGCAGCCCCCGACACTCCGTGAGTTGTCGATTGCGGTGGCGCCAACAACGGTAGTGGTCGGACAGACCGTCACGGCCGTCGCGAATGGCAAAGACCAATTCGGTGCCAGCATCGCTACCGGCGCCGTGACGTGGTCCTCCACGGCCGCGGGCATTGCAACGGTTGCGTCAACCGGAGACGTGACTGGCGTGGCGCCGGGCACCACGTTCATTTCAGCATCGGTTGGCGCGATCGCCGCCGGGCAGACCATTACCGTTGTTGCGCCTGCACTGACGACACTGACCATCACCGTGCCTGTCACCACGCTGGTGGTGGGTCAGTCGGCGACAGGGGCCGTGACGGCGCTCGACCAGATCAACCGCCCAATCGCTGCGACCGGCACCACGTGGGCGACATCGAATGCCTCGGTGGCAACCGTGAGCACCGCCGGCGTCGTCACTGCGACTGGTGCCGGTAGTGCAACGATCTCGGCAACCGCGGGCGGAAAGACCGCACAGATTGTCGTGACGGTCACGGCGCCGCCGGCGATCAAGATCAACGAGATCGAATCGAACGGCGGCACACCGGGCGACTGGGTGGAGCTGTTCAATCCCACGGCGACCGCGGTCGATATCGCCGGCTGGGCGCTCAAGGACAACGACGACACGCGCACGTTTCAATTCCCCGCCGGGACGACGATTCCGGCTGGTGGATACCTCGTGGTCGAGGAAGCGCAGTTCGGATACGGACTTGGAGCCGCCGACGCGGCGCGGCTCTACAATCAGTTTGGCACGACGGTCGATAGTCACAGTTGGACGGCGCATGCACTGTCGACGTACGGTCGATGCCCGAACGGCACCGGCGCCTTTGCCACCACCAGCGAGTCGACCAAAGGCGCCGTGAACGACTGCCGCGTGCTGGTGCGCGTCAACGAAGTCGAATCGAATGGCGGGACGCCTGGCGACTGGATCGAGTTCTACAACGTTGGCACGACACCGGTCGACCTGAGCGGCTACATCGTGAAGGACAACGATGATACGCGCACCTCTACCATCCCGGCCGGCACGATCATCGCAGCAAACAGCTACTACGTGATCGACGAGTCGGTCTTTGGGTTCGGACTCGGCTCGGCCGACGCGGCGCGGCTGTTCACCCCGGCCGGCGTGTTGGTGGACTCGCATGCCTGGACCGCGCATGCGGCCATCACTTATGGCCGGTGCCCCGACGGCACGGGGCCGTTTGCTGCGACGTCGGCATCAACGAAGGGCGCAGCGAATGATTGTCGCGGCGCCATTCGGATCAACGAAGTGGAATCGAATGGCGGAACGCCCGGCGACTGGATTGAACTGTACAACGTGGGTTCCACGCCGGTGGACATCTCAAACTTTCTGATCAAGGACGACGACGATACGCGTACCGCGCGGATACCGGCGGGCACGACGATCGCGGCCGGTGGTTTCTACGTGATCGAGGAAGCGGTGTTTGGTTTTGGACTCGGCGCCGCTGATCAGGCGCGCATCTTCGATGCCAGCGGCACCTTGCTTGATGGGTATGCGTGGACTGCGCATGCTGCCATCACCTACGGCCGTTGCCCCGATGGCAGCGGTGCGTTTGCCGCGACCTCGGTGTCGACCAAAGGCGCCGCCAACACGTGCGCCCCGGTGGGGCCGGTCACCAATCCCTGGCCCGGCAGTGACGATGTCACCACCGTTGACGGTGTCAGTGTCTTTCAGACCAACGGCAGCGGACTCGCGTACGAAGGCGCGGGCGCAGGGCCCGGCGTATTGTGGGCCGTGCGCAACGGACCGGGAACACTGTTCCGCATGATCTTCAGCGGTGGCATCTGGACGCCCGATCCTGCCAATAGCTGGGCCGCAGGGAAAGCACTCAAGTATGTCGACGGCACCGGCAATCCCGACTCCGAAGGTGTGACGTTTGCCGCGGGCGGTGCGGCCGGCGGCATCTACGTCGCCACGGAGCGCAACAACGACGCCAGCACCATCAGCCGGAGTGTGGTGCTGCGTGTCGATCCGACAGCGGCCGGCGCGACGTTGACGGCGACCAATCAGTGGGATCTCACCGCCGACTTGCCCGCTACCGGCGCCAACCTCGGCCTCGAGGCGATCACGTGGGTGCCGGACAGCATGTTGGTGGCGAACGGGTTCTACGACGAGTCGAAATCGCGCGCGTACAATCCGGCCGACTACGCCAATCACGGCACGGGGCTGTTCTTTGTCGGCCTCGAAGCGAACGGCAACGTCTATGTGTACGCACTCAATCACGTGACCAACAGCTTTACACGCATCGCGGCATTTTCGAGCGGCTTTCCCGGCATCATGGATCTCGCGTACGACCGTGAAAGCGGCTATCTGTGGGGCATCTGCGATGACACCTGCAGCAACACCGCGGCCATCTTCGAACTGGATCGCGTGAGTGGTTCGCCGACGGCGGGGCGTTTCCTGGCCAATCGCAAGTACGCGCGGCCCTCCACCCTGCCCAACATCAACAACGAAGGGTTCACCTTCGCGCCCAACGCGGAGTGTGTGGCCAACCGCAAACCTGTCTTCTGGGCGGATGACAACGAAACGGGTGGGCACACCATTCGGAAAGCGACGATTCCGTGCGGCGCTTTCGCGCCACGCGCGCCGTCCTCGCGTGCGCCGTCCTCGCGTGCGCCGAGAGTGCCGGGCGTCATTCGGCGCTAGCTCGCAGGCGGGCAGATGTGCGAATGGGCGATGCATCATGCATCGCCCATTCGCACGTTGTGGCGTGCTGCACTCACTGACGAGGTGACCGCGAGGTATGCTTCGTACTCGTACTGGTTCGCACACGTCTTTATTCGGAGTCACGATGCACAGTGGTTCAATTCGCGGAGCGATCATGCTCGTGGCATCAGTGGCGCTGGTGCTCAGCGGAGACGTCGTGACGGCCACGGCGTCCATCGTTCCGCCGGACGTGTGCAAGCTCATCACGGTCGCCGAGTTGCAGTCGATCGTCGGGGTGCTGTCCGGCGCGCCGCGTGCCGGTGACGCCGCGAACGGCGACGTTTCGTGCGAATGGACGCCAGCCAAAGGGGTGCGATGGCTGTCGATCAGTCTCCACGACGGCGAGCTGACGACGTGGCGCAAGCGGAACGGCGGCACACAATCGGTCTCGCTTCCCGAATTCGGGAAGGACGCGTTTCTCAACCCTGACGCGGACGGCTCAGTGGACCTGTTCGTGAAGAAGGGCGTTTACGTGATGCGTGTTGGATTGCCCACGGGCGGCACGGCCGTGGAAACCGCAAAGGCGGTCGCGCGCAAAGCGCTCGTGCGGCTGTGAGCCTGCGGTAGCACGGTCAGCGCGGTGCCGGGCGGAGCAGGGTGCCGACCTCGCCGCTGCTGGCCAGTTCGCGAATGCGCGCTTCGACGCGTGGATACAACGTCGTGGCATCGCGCCGAAAGCGTTGAAAGAGGGCCTGCAGATCCGTCGTGGACAGTGAGCGGTCCTGCGAGTAGTACTGCTCGGACGCGTGTCCCAACGCGTACGTGGTGGCGAAGGTGACCGATGCGCCCGCGGCGAGCCCCGCTGCCCCGCCGGCGATCCCACCGAGCATGCCACCCAGCACACCTCGGCCGAGTATGCCGGCCATGCCACCGAACGTATTGCGCACAACCTTCTCCATGATCTGTGCCGCGGCGCCGATGCCAAAGACCGCGACCAGATCTTTCACCTGACTCGCGTTCAATGTCTGCCCGTGCCGTTCGCCGATCTGCTGGACCAGGCGCAACTGGAGTGGCAGGATGCCGAGATTGGCCAGGCGGTCGGGCAGAAGTTCGAGCGCAGCCGACAACATCGCCTGATCGAGAATGAACGTATCGAGCGCACTGGACTCCGAACCGCCCGACATCGCGGCGCCGGACGCTGACGCGCTTGGCACGGAATCGCCGGCAGACGCACTCGTGGCGCTGGCCGCCGGTGCGGCGGTGCTGCCCGCGACTTGTTGCTGGACGTTCGCCGCCGCTTGATCGATGCCGCTGGCCTCGATGCGGAGTGCGGTGGCGAGCGAGCGAAGGAAGGCGACTTCGTTCGGATTGACCCATCCGTCGGAATAACAGACCGAGACCGCCGTATCGTATGCCGTCTGCCTGGCCTCCGGACTCGACAGCTGCTCGGTGATGCGCGCCAGCGCCGCGTGCGTGCCGACTTTTGCCGCCATATCACCGGCCAGCAGTGCAGAGTTGTCCGACAGGCCGAGTCCGGCCGCCATCTCGGCGATACGCTGCCTTTCCGCGTCATCCTGCTTCCCATCGGCCTGCGCGGCGAGGGCGGCAATTGCGACAATCAGTTCGGCATCCTGCGGCGTCATGGCGGCTCCGGAATTGGGTTCGGCGACTCACGAATGTAGCGGTCCGATGGCATTGGCGCCCGGTGTGTCGATCCCCAAGTTTCGGGTACCTGATTTCCTCGAGGCTCAGATGCGCCGGACACTTCGAATTGCGGTCGCTACGCTCCCGCTGCTGGTACTCGCCGGATGCGGTGACGACTCACTCGCGCCCGGGTTCGGAACGGGCTCAGTGCAGGTTATTAACGCATCGCCGACAGCGGTCGACGTGCGTGTCGACGGGGCACTTGCCTTGAGCGGGCTCGCGGTCGGCGCGTTGTCCACGCCTCTGACGGTTTCCGCCGGATCGCACGCGGTGCAGCTTGTGCCGGCAGGCGGCTCGACCGGCGGCACCGTCACGCTTGATGTGGCAGCGAACGGGCGTCGGACGGTGGCGGCGACGCGCGTGAACGGGAATTCGCAGGCGATGGCATTGGTGGACACCGGCAGCGTGGTGGCGTCAGGGCGCAGCAAGCTGCGGGTTCTGCACCTCGCCGTGTCGGCGCCGCCGCTCGACATCTGGAGAACGCAGCCGGATTTCCAGACGCCGATCAGCATTCTCTTCCCGTATGTCTATCTCTCCGGATAGACCGTGGAGAGCGCCGCCGGGACGTGGGAGGTGCGCATCTGGCCCACGGGGGCGGGTCAGTGGAGCGCGCCCTCGGCGTCGCTGTCGGTGCCTATCGCCAGCGGACAACTGCGCACGGTGGTGACGCTCGACGTGCCGGGCGGTGGCGTACGACTGCAGCTGCTGGAACCGTAGACCGCACCCTGCGTGTTTCGGTCACACACTTTTTCGGAGCGATGATGGGACTTCTTGATGGCGCGCTGGGTGATGCGGTTGGTGGCATGATGGGCAATACCGGCGGCAACAATCCGCAGGATCTGCTTGGCGGACTCCTGGGGCAGCTCGGAGGGGCGCAGGGCGGCAACAACAGCGCGATGATGGCCACCATCATGTCGCTGGTGCAGCAGCACGGCGGTGTGGCCGGCATCGTCCAGAAGTTCTCCTCCGGCGGCATGGCCGATATCGTCGCGTCGTGGGTCGGGACCGGCGCGAATGCTCCGGTGTCGGCGACGCAGGTGCAGCAAGCGCTTGGCGATTCCACGGTCGCTGACGTGGCGTCCACGCTGGGCGTGAATTCGTCGCAGGCGAGTGCCTCCATTGCGTCCATGTTGCCCCAGCTCATCAACTCGCTGACGCCCAATGGTGCGGTCGATGCAGGGAGCAGCGACCTGCTCACGAAAGGGCTGTCGATGCTGAAGGGTTTGCAGCGCTGACTGGCAGGTTCGAGCGGTACAGATAACAACGTCCGGCGCGACAGCCTGTCGCGCCGGACGTTGTTGTTGTGTGAGGCGGAGGGTGCGGTTACTTGTCGTGCTTGAGATCGCCACACGCGACGATCGTGCCCATCGTCGTTGATGATTCGTGGATGTTGACGTAGTAACTGCCGGTATCCGGCAGCGCGACCGGGAGCATCACTTTGCTTTCCGCGGCGCCCTTGGCATCACCCAGCAGCGGCGTGTACGATTTCGCGCCACCCAGAACGCCTCCCGCTTTGGTGCAGCTACCGACGTGGACATGCCACGGCCGCGTCGTGTTGGGCGTATCGCCCGCGTACGACACGGTCACCTCGGTGGTGTTGGCATCCCGGCCGGCCTTCATTGTGGCGGTACCATGCAGCTTCGAGGCGCCGGTGCCCATCACCATACCCGTCCATTGTCCGCTGCGCACGACGCCGTACGCCATCGACGATGAGGCGGCGAGCAGCAGGACCGCGGCGGCGAATGCAGAACGTTTCATGCAGAACTCCGATGAGGGAAGCGTTGACGTTCGCTTGATGACACGACGTGCGCAACCGGTGGGATGATCAGTGGTAGTTATGGCCCTTGGCGTGTGCCTCACCGCCACCCAGATGCAGCGCCTTGAACTGCTTGGCGCGCACGTTCACGACGTGCTGTTCCACCTGTAATACCCCACGGATCAGCAGAAGTGGTGACGTGGAGATCAGCACGGCGTGGCGTTCAAACCGATCCGGCGTCACCACCACGTTGATCATGCCGGTTTCGTCTTCGAGCGTCAGGAACACAAAGCCCTTGGCCGTACCGGGTCGTTGACGACAAATGACGAGGCCAGCCACCGCAACCGCCTGCCCATCACGACCGTCCTGCTGGGCCTGACGCGCACTGTATACCCCGTTGGGGGCGAGAATGTCGCGCAGGTGTGACATGGGGTGTCCCGCCAGCGACAGACCCGTCATGCGGTAGTCGGCTTCGGTGAGTTCGATGGGTTTGAGTGGTACGAGTTGCGTTGGTGGCGACGAAATCGGCATCGGCGCGAGCGGCAACTGGGGCCCACGTGTGGCGGCCATCACATCCCACAACGCCACGCGCCGCCGCCGATCGGGCGGTTCGTGCGGGAACATGCTGTCAAAGGCTCCCGCTTCGGCCAGCCGTCGCCATGAGGTCTTGTCGAGTGTGACACGGCGCACGGCATCTTCCACGCTGGTGAACGGTCCATCCTGCAACGCCGCCGCGAGCGCGCGGCGCGCTTTGGCGCCCAGGCCGCGGACCAGTCGTACGCCAAGTCGCACGGCGACACCAGACGCAGAGACGCCGGACCCGGAAGGCGGTGTGTCTGGTTCGCGGTCGATGCGCGTGCCCTGCGCCCACGCCACGCGCCCGTCGGTGGGCACCAGCACGCGACCATCGGCACACTCGAGCACATGATCCCACGACGAGCGTGTGAGATCGATGGGCCGCACGTCGACGCCATGCCGCTTTGCATCCTCGACCAGCGTGCCCGGTGAGTAAAACCCCATCGGCTGCGCGTTCAGAATGGCCGCGCAGTATTCCGGCGCGTAGTAGTGCCGCAGATACGCCGTGGCATACACGATGAGCGCAAAACTGGCGGCGTGACTCTCGGGAAATCCGTAGTCGGCAAACGCATTGATCTGATTGTAAATGCGACGACCCACATCTTCGGGAATCCCGTTCTTCGCCATGCCGGTGATGAGATCTTCGCAGATGGCCGCCATGCGTTCGGCCGACCGTTTGTGTCCCATGGCGCGGCGCAGTTGATCGGCCTGACTGGGCGTGAAGCCGGCGGCCGTGATGGCCACCTGCATGCCCTGCTCCTGAAAGAGCGGCACCCCCATCGTGCGCTTGAGCACTTTCTCGAGCGACGGATGCGGATAGGTGACCGGTTCGGTGCCCGCCCGCCGCCTGAGATACGGATGCACCATCTCGCCTTGAATTGGCCCCGGACGAATGAGCGCCACCTCCACGACCAGATCGTAAAAGCAGCGTGGCCGAAGACGCGGCAACGTGTTCATCTGCGCGCGACTTTCAATCTGAAACACGCCCACGGTATCGGCGGCACACATGACGTCGTACACGGCCTGATCGGTCATGTCGAGCTGCCCGAGATCGATGTTCACGCCGCGCGTGTGCCGGATGTACAGCAGACAATCCTGCACAACGGTCAACATGCCAAGCCCCAGCAGATCGATCTTCACCAACCCGGTGGGATCGAGATCGTCTTTCTCCCACTGCACGACGGTGCGTCCCGGCATGGACGCGGGTTCGACGGGCACGATGGAGCCGAGCGGTTCTTCGGTGAGAATCATGCCGCCCACATGAATGGAACGATGGCGCGGCAGTTGATGCAGCCCTTCCACGACATCGGCGAGTACCCGCACGCGCACATCGTCGGGATCGAGTCCGGCGCGCGACAGCAACTCGCGGCCGGTGGCGCCGTCGCGAGTGGCGGTGGTACGGTTGCGACGTGCTTCGTGCGGTTCGCGCGTGGGTGGTGCCTCTGCGGCGGTTTTCGTGATGCTGGGGCGATCGCTGTATTTGGCGAGCGGGCCCAGTCGTTCGGCGGCATCCATCGCGATTTTGCGTTCGGCCTGCGCATCCATGCGCTGCTGCCAGGTCGCGTCGCGTTCGCTGATGGGTTTGGCGCGTGGTTCAACGGCGGGTTGAATCACAGAGGACACGGAGGCCTTCTGTGTTGAAGCGACTTTGCGGGCCTCGGTGCGGATGACGCGGGCTTTGGTGGTGGCTTCGGTGCCGGCGATCATCTGCTGGCCGAGGCGGTCGGCGTCGGTGCGTGCGACGATGTTGCGCGTGTCGATGTTGCGCGTGTCGATGTCGCGCGTGTCGATGTCGCGCGTGTCGGGAGCATCCGTGCCGGTCTCACCCGCCACGTCCTCGTCCTCCACACGCAGCGCGGCGGCGGTGGTTTTCGCGCTGAAGCGATCGCTCAAGGTGCTGAGCAAGTCGGCTTGCTCGACGGAAAAGCCCAACACACGCGCCGCATCACGCACGGCACTGCGTCCGCGCCAGCTGATCTGCTCGCACACCATCGCGGCGTGTTCCCGGCCGTACCGTTCGTACACATACTGCAGCACGCGTTCGCGGTCGCGGTGTGCAAAATCAATGTCGATGTCTGGCGCTTCCTGCCGTTCTTCCGTCAGGAACCGTTCGAACAGCAACTCCATGCGAATGGGATCGACCGCGGTGATGCCCAGGCAATAACACACCGCTGAATTGGCCGCCGAGCCGCGTCCCTGACACAGGATGCCTTCGCGCCGTGAGAACCGCACAATGTCCCAGACGATGAGAAAGAATCCCGCCATCTTGAGTTTGGCGATCATGCGCAGTTCATGCGCCAGTTGGGCACGCTGCTTCGCGCCGTAGCCTGCGCCCCACCGCTCATTGGCACCCTGGTCGACAAGCCGCGCGAGATACTCGTTGGCCGTCACCCCCGGCGGCAGCGGAAACGCCGGCATGGACGGCTTGAGTTGCTCGAGCCGAAACGCGCACCGCTCGGCCACATCGAGCGTGGCCCGCACCCCGTCTTCGGCGCCGCGCCAGCGTTTGAGAATGAGCGATGACGCCTTGAGTGACCACTCGGCGTTGGGGCGCAGCCGTGCTCCCATTTCATCGAGTGTGCGCTGATGGCGCAACGCACACAACACGTCGTGCACGATGCGCCCCTCGGGGCGCGCGTAGTGCACATCGTTGGTCACCACCCACGGCACGCCCAGTCGCGCCGCCAGTGGACGCAACCGGCGCACCAGCACACGCTCTTCGGGCAATCGATGATCCCAGCATTCCACGGCGAGGTGTTCACCAAACACCTCGCGCAGCTGACACGCCGCCTCCCACGCCGCCTCATCGCGCCCTTCGGCCAGCAGCTGCGGCACCCATCCGCGCGGACAGCCAGTGAGTGCAAACACGCCGTTCACATGCTGCGCGAGCAGCGACCAGGGCACCTGTGGCGAGCCACGTTCGGTCTGCATCCGCGCATGCGTGACCAGCGAGGCGATGTTGCGATAGCCATCGCGCGACTCGGCCAGCAGCACGAGATGCGTGAGCCGTGATCCGTACGTCTTGAAGGCGTCGGGGACGCGTACGGTCAGTTCGGCGCCAAGAATGCCGCCGATACCCACCGCTTCGCAGGCGGTGCCAAATCGCACCACGCCGCCCATTTCATCATGGTCGGTGATGGCCAGCGCCGGGTACCCCAGCTCGGCGGCCCGCTCGGCCAGCGTTTCGGGGAGTGAGGCGCCATCGAGCAGGGACAGGGCGGAATGGCAGTGCAATTCCGCATAGACGGGCGGGGGCGTAGGAACAGGTCGGGGCATGGCGGGTCGAGAATGGACCCGAATATATACCGAAGATTGATGGGCGCCAAGGCGGTGGAGGGGCAGGGGCGACGGGGGGAACTGCCAGTTGTCGGTTTTTCAGTGGTCGGACAACCGCTGAGTCGTGGGTCGTCAGTCGGGGTTCTGGGTTCTCAGTTGAGACTGGTTACTGAGCACTCCCACTGATCACCCAGAACTCAGCCGTTGTCCGACCACTGAAAAACCGACAACCCGCCGTTCCATCGTTCCATCCCCCCACCCTCCTCCCCCCATTGGCACCCGCAGCCCGGCGCCGGGTACCCCCAGCACCGCCGAGCCCTGCTGTTGCGCCCCTCCTTCCTCCCTCCGCCCGCATG
>JAGNMU010000528.1 GCA_017991005.1 Gemmatimonadaceae bacterium
TTGCTCCGACTGCCCCACCTCGCGGGCAAAGCGGGACTGCTGCGCGACGCGGACGCCGCCGCCGATGACGGCGACTGCGGCGAGGAACAACAGGGCGTTGCGTTCGGCGGCGGTGGGCATGCGCCAGCATAGCACGGCTGGGGCGCGGGGGCGTCACCGAAAGAATGCGAGGGGGGGCGAAAGACTGCAGAGGATGAGACGAGACGGACGGACAGACGGACAGACGAACAGCTGGTTGTTGGTTTTTCAGTTGTCGGACAACGGCTGAGTGCTGGGTTATCAGTGGGAGTTTTGGGTGGTCAGTTCCTGACTACCGAGAACTCGGACTCAAGACCCACGACTCAGCGGTTGGCTGATCACTGACCACTTGAACCGATTACTGCACCGACAACCCCGCCACCCCGCATCGCGTCGGGCCCGCTATCTTATCTCCCCCGCGAAAAACTTCATGTTCAGAATCACACTCACCACCGTGTTGGACAGTCGCCGATTGTAATTGCGGTCAAACGTCAGCACGTGCGAGCCCGTGAACGTGAAGGCCAGCAGGTCGGATACATCCGTGATCGCATTCAGACTGAATTCACGGCGGCCATTGTTGGTCAGCACGGACGCATTCGGCGCCCCGCTGGCCGGTTCGATCGCGGTCGTGCCGCCCACTGACGCCACCGACTCTTCCGAACTGTAGCGGAACGTGGTCTGCATGCGGCCGGTGCGGGTGTTCCACGACTTCGGGAGTTTGATACTGCGCGCGACATCAAATGACGTGCGGCGGCTATCGCTGATGGTCAGCGATCCCGGTCGCGTATCCTCGCGATGCTGCCGGTCGAGCGACGCGTTGGTATTGAGGTTGCCGAGGAAGGCCCATGTGATCGATCCGGAGAGCGGCTGACCGCGCGAGATCGTGCTGCTGCGATCGGCCAATCCGCCCGTTTCGTTTGGCACTTCGGTGATCTGTTCGCGGATGACGTACGTGCCGTTGAGCTGGACCGCC
Source organism: Gemmatimonadaceae bacterium (assembly GCA_017991005.1). Lineage (GTDB taxonomy): Bacteria > Gemmatimonadota > Gemmatimonadetes > Gemmatimonadales > Gemmatimonadaceae > Gemmatimonas. The sequence goes on from JAGNMU010000528.1 coordinate 992, forward strand.
GAAATCACTTTGCGCAGACGAGTCGGGCGCCACGACCAGCGCACCGTGACGTCGGGATAGGTGCGGCGTTCGCCGGTGATCAGCGCCTGAAAGCCATCGAGTTGGCGGCGGGTCCACGTGTCGGTGGTGCCGCGTTCAAAGCGCGACTGCACGCTCAGCGAGAGCGGCAGATTCATCGCACTGATGACCGTGAAATTCTTGACGCGTCCCGCCGTACTTGCCAGCCGACCGGAGGAGAGGCCACGAAACGTTTCCACGTCGCCGATGCCCCACTGGTAGCCCAGCCCCGGCGAGTAGATCGTGTTGTCGTAGTTGGACGTCAGCTCCTGCTGCCACGTGACGTCGGTTGGCGCGAACATCTTGCCGAAGCGGTGAATCCGGGACTTCTCGTCTCCGCGCATCATCAGCAGTCGCCCAACCTGCAGCTGCGTGCCGGCGGTAAAACTCTGGGCTGCTCCCAGTCGCTTCGGCAGGCGAAACGCGCCCGTCGAATCGCCCTCCCGCAGCAGTGCGCGGGCGTTCGGGTCTTTGGACAGTCGGAAGGTCGAGCGCACATCGAGTCGCGGTTGCAGCCAGATCGCCCATTGCGGCTGAAAGAGCACGCCGCTTGTGACCGTGCGTTCCTGCTCAAGCCCCACCGAGGCGCCCAGCACACGCAGCCGCTCGGCAGCGGCGGCTTGCCGGCGGTCGGTGCTGTCGGCGCCGAGGTTGGCATCACGATAGTCACGCAGGTCGAGCACCTGACGTGCGTCGACGCTGCCGGTGAGACTGGTGAGTGGACGCAACTCGAGCCGCGCCGCATTCACCCAGGCGTGGTTGAGTCCCTGCACCAACTGTCCCGTGTCCGACAGCGCCGTGGCGGCCTTGGTGTAGCTGGTAGTCGAGTTGGCGTTGCGCACCATCGAGCTGGTGAAGCGGAGCTGCGTCGGTTGCCAGCGGTAGTTCTGCGAACGCACGCGACGGATCGCCCCACTCTCGCGCATGAAGCGTGGCAGCACGCCCAGCAATCGGTCGACGACGCGCGGCAGGCGGTCTTCGCGGCGATCGTCGGACAGATCGAGCGCCGCGCCGAGCACATAGTTGTTGGACGTCCCTTCCTGAAACGCGCTCTGCGAGGCACCGGTCGACCACGAACCGGCGAGTGAGAGACCATTGAGCACGGGAGCATACCAGCCACTGGTCAGCGGTGCGGCGCGGCGCAGCGCAACCGCGTAATTGGCGCGGCGATCGCTGGGATTGCGCAGCCCCTGAATGCCGCTGGCGCGCACGTCGGAGCGGTTGATGAACAGTTGCTGCACGCCGGAGCCGGCGTAGTCGATGCTGAACGGCATGACGATCCCCAGCTTGGCGGGCAGCATGCGCTCGAGGTGGAGCGTGGTTCCCAGACTGACGCCACTGGTGGTCAGGAAGTTCGGCGTTTCGCCAAGCTGCCGGAAATTCGGATCGCGCCGACTCACATTCACCCGGAAGTCGGCCAGATCGCCCGCGTTCATCGACATGCCGAGTTCACCGGCGAAGCCGATATCGTCCACCACGTCGGAGAGGCGGACGTCGTTCACCCACAGTTCGAGCGAGTCGTTGGCCATAATGGCATTGCCACCGCGCGCAACACTGTCCACACGCACGATGCCAACGGCCAGTTCCTGCACCCCCGCGAGATTGGGCGGCGTCACGCTCGGATCGGCGCTGTAGACGATGTACCCGTCCTGACAGACGGCATAGCGGCGCACCACAACACCGCGCGGCAGACCGGAACGCCGGATCAGTTCGAGGTCGGTGCCGGTGCAGGCCAGCGAATCGGACGAACTCTTGAGGAAGTTGTTCTCGAGCTGCGCACGCAACATCTGAAAGCGTGTCAGGTCGACGCGCACCTCGGGGTCCCACGCGCTCTGTGCCGGACCTTCGTTCACGGTGGTCCGATACAGATAGAAGTTGTTTTCGTCACGCCCGATTTTGACATAGCCGTTCAGCTCGCCCGACGGGCCCCAGCCATTACCGCGTCCGCGCATCCAGAGGCGCAGTGTGCGATAGCCCATGAACGACTGCGTCCCCTGCGGAAACCGGTAGAACGCCTCGGCGCGGTCGAAGGTGCGGAACTGCTGACCCGGGATACCGGTCTGCAGTCGCAGCGCGCGTTCGTTCACTTGCTGCAACGTGTTTTCGTATCCCGACTGCCGGTTCTCCGGCTTCTCAGCTACACCGGGCGGCGCAGAGTACGGCAGCCGTGACGACGAGTCGAGTGTTCCGACCACACTCGCAATCACATATCCGCCCGTGAGCGCGGCAGAGTCGC